>NZ_BMXO01000002.1:0-273004 GCF_014651795.1 Vreelandella hamiltonii
CGCTGCAAGGCGTTGAGCTAACGTGTACTAATGGCCCGTGAGGCTTGACCCTATAACACCCAAGGGGTCTGGTCGTGATGATAACGAGGAGTGTGAACGCACTCGACACACCGGATACGCCGCAGTGAGCCAGAGCGCTTGCTGACAAGAGACGCACACAATACACGTCAACGAATACTCAGCATGATATGCATTACCTGTTACGCCTGACGACCATAGCACGCGTGAACCACCTGATCCCATGCCGAACTCAGAAGTGAAACCGCTTAGCGCCGATGGTAGTGTGGGGTCTCCCCATGTGAGAGTAGGTCATCGTCAGGCACTTATATCGTAGAAAGCCCCGAGCACATTGTGTTCGGGGCTTTTTGCTGTGCGTTGCATACGTCGAAACACCCAGCTAAAGGCTGGGTGTGAGCATCGTCAGGCGCAGAGCGTTTCCATGGCTTCGATAAAGCTGTCCATTTCGTCGTCCGTGCCGATGGTAATGCGTAGAAAGTTGTTCAGCGCCTCGGTGTTGAAGTGCCTGACCAGAATGCCGCGCTCACGCAGGCCAGCGAAGAGCTGGGCGCCTTCATGGTGAGGGTGCTGGGCGAACAGGAAGTTGGCCTTGGAAGGCAATACCTCGAATCCAAGCCGCTCCAGGCGCTGGCGGGTGCGCTCCCGGGTGGCGATCACGTTATTGCGGCATGCGTCGAAGTGTTCGGTATCCTTCAGGGCTTCGATGCCCACCAGGCTGGCCAGGCTATCTACGGGGTAAGAGTTGAAGGAGTCCTTGACTCGCTGCAGGCCTTCGATCAGCTCGCTGGAGCCAATCGCATAGCCCAGCCTCAATCCTGCCAGGCTACGTGACTTGGAGAACGTGCCCGTGACCAGCAGGTTCGGGTAGCGGCTAATCAGCGACACGGCGCTGTCAGCGCCGAAATCCACGTACGCCTCATCCACCAGCACCACTCGGTCGGTGACTTTCTGAAGAAGCGCCTCGATAGCTTCCAGCGGGTGAGCATGGCCCGTGGGGGCGTTGGGGTTGGCAAAAATGACGCCACTTCGCTCACTCGCGCTGGCCAACGCATCCATATCCACTTCCCACTGGGCATTCAAGGGATGCTTGCGCAGCTCTACGCCGTAAAGGTTGGCATATACCGGATAGAAGCTGTAGGTGATGCTGGGTACATCGAGAGGTGCCCCTTGGCAAAAAAACGCCTGAAATGCGAAGGCCAGGACTTCATCGGAGCCGTTGCCCACGAAGGTTTCCGCGACGCTGACGCCGTAGCGGCTGGCCAGGGTTTCACGCAGCGCCAGAGAGGTAGGGTCGGGGTAGAGTCGTAAATGATCGGTAGGGTATTGGGCCAGCGCCTGGCTGACACCAGGAGCCGGGGGGTAGGGGTTCTCGTTGGTGTTGAGCTTGATCACGCGCTCGCGGGGCTGTTCGCCGGGAATATACGGGGTAAGATCCCTGACGGCAGGGCTCCAGTACTGGCTCATGGGGGTAACCTGATTGTGCGGATGTGAATATCCCCATGGTCGCCTGATGGCCGCAAGAGCGCAAGCATTCCCATTGGCCGCGATTCGGCCCATACTTCTCCTGTGAAGGGGTGGGCGTCGCACCTTGTAGCGGTTATGCTGTCATAAGCGCGCGAAAGAAATGTATGTCCAACACCATAAGGAGACACGCAATGCAATTCAGGAGTTTGCTAGCCGGTTCGGCTATGTTGGCACTGCTGGCGGGCTGCGCAGCTGGCCCGACGGATCAGCGCGACGACGCAGGCATGAGCGCCTCACAGGCTAACTATCAGGGTACTCTGCCCTGCCGTAACTGTGACGGCATTGACCTGGATGTGACCATGCAGGGTGAAGAAATGGCCGCTCCGGAAGAGCGTACCTTTACCTTGAATGCGACTTACCGCAATCACCCCCAGACACCGCCCGATGAAAACTACGCCGGTAACTGGGAAGTGCTGACGGGTACGCCTGCCGACCCCGACGCGACGGTCTACGAACTGACACCGGACGGTGACGGCCAGATCTACTACTTCCAGCGGATCGACGAGCGTACGCTCGAGCTGATCGACCCGGAGCGTCGTCGCTTTGAAAACGGCGAGATGCTGCAACTGCGTCGCCAGTAATCGCTGAGCGCATCGCATCAAGGCGGCCATTGGCCGCCTTTTGTATGTCTGGCGGTGGTGAAACAGTAGCAATGACGGTCGTTACAACCGTCTTAACGACCGTCGCAACAACCGTTGTAACAACTGTTGTAACAACTGTTGCAACAACAGTGGCAAGTACAGTCATGCGAGACAGGAGCGGCTAGCGGTGGCAAAAGCAAAGAGCGCCTTTGTGTGTACCGAGTGTGGTGCCGAGTATCGCAAGTGGCAGGGGCAGTGCACCAGCTGTCAGGAGTGGAATACGCTCAGTGAGATCCGGTTGACCAGTGCGCGGCCTGGCAGCGGAACGACGGCGACCGGGCGCGCTGGCTATGCGGGCAACCTCTCGAAGGAAGTCGTGGATCTCAGTAACGTCGACCTCAGCGAAGTGCCACGGTTGACCTCCACCTTTGCCGAGTTCGACCGTGTATTGGGAGGCGGCCTGGTACCGGGCTCGGCCGTGCTGCTGGGGGGGAACCCTGGGGCAGGCAAGTCGACGCTGCTGCTGCAAACGGCCTGCAAGCTGGCTCAGCAACGCCGCATCCTCTATGTGACCGGCGAGGAGTCGCTTTCCCAGGTCGCCATGCGAGCGCATCGCCTGCAGCTTCCCACCAACGGCTTGAAAATGTTGGCGGAAACCAGCGTCGAGACCATTCTGGCCGTTGCCGAGCGTGAAAAGCCCGAGATTCTGGTCATCGACTCCATTCAGACCATGCACCTGGAGGATATCAGCTCGGCGCCCGGCGGCGTGGCGCAGGTGCGCGAGTCTGCCGCAGCGCTGACCCGTTTTGCCAAGCAGACGAACACCGTGCTGCTGCTGGTGGGGCATGTCACCAAGGATGGCACCCTGGCAGGCCCCAAGGTGCTAGAGCACATGATCGATGCCTCGCTGCTGCTGGAGGGCGGGGCGGACTCGCGGTTTCGCACCCTGCGTGGCCAGAAGAACCGCTTCGGCGCGGTGAACGAGCTGGGTGTGTTCGCCATGCTGGAGCAGGGCTTGAAGGAAGTAAAAAACCCCAGTGCCATCTTCCTGTCGCGCCAGGAAGAGCAGGCTCCCGGCAGCCTGGTGATGGTGGTATGGGAAGGCACGCGGCCGATACTGGTGGAAGTGCAGGCGCTGGTCGATGAGTCAGCCCTGGGGAACCCGCGCCGGGTCGCCGTCGGGGTCGATCAGAATCGCCTGGCGATGCTGCTGGCGGTATTGAACCGGCATGGTGGGCTATTCACCGGTGATCAGGACGTGTTCTTGAACGTGGTGGGCGGGGTCAAGGTGCTGGAAACCAGTGCCGACCTGGCGGTGCTGCTGGCGGTAGTGTCGAGCCTGCAAAACCGTGCGCTGCCCAAGGAGCTGGTCGTGTTTGGCGAAGTGGGGCTTTCCGGCGAGATTCGCCCCGTGCCCAGCGGGCAGGAGCGTATTACCGAGGCGGCCAAGCATGGCTTCTTGCGCGCCATCGTGCCGCGCGCCAATGCGCCAAAGCAGTCGCCCAAGGGCATGGAGGTCATCCCGGTCGACAAGCTTAGCGATGCCCTTGAGGCGTTGTGACATGGACTATGCTGGATAGCAGAAACGCCAGCCCCGAGCACAGCAAAGGAGAGTCACCATGAGTTCGATTCGATTGACCCAGTACAGCCATGGAGCAGGCTGCGGCTGCAAGATTGCCCCAGACGTGCTGGACGGCATTCTGGCCAAGGCGGGCCCCGCCGCGGGGCATCAGCGCCTGATCGTGGGCAACCAGGGGCGAGAAGACGCCGCGGTGTACGATCTGGGCGATGGGCGGGGCATGATTGCTACCACCGATTTCTTCATGCCCATCGTCGATGACCCCTTCGATTTTGGACGCATTGCGGCCACCAACGCCATCAGTGATGTCTACGCCATGGGCGGCACGCCGGTGATGGCGCTGGGCATTCTGGGCTGGCCACTCGACAAACTCGCGCCCGAAATAGCCGGAGACGTCGTGGCCGGAGCACAGGCGGTATGCCGCGAGCTGGGCATTGCGCTGGCGGGCGGGCACTCCATCGATGCTCCAGAGCCGATCTTTGGCCTGGCCGTCAATGGCCTGGTGTCGCTTGACCAGCTAAAGCTCAATAGCCAGGCCAAGCCCGGTGACCTGCTGTATCTCACCAAGCCGTTGGGCGTGGGGCTGTTGACCACCGCTGAAAAGCGCGGCCTGCTGGAAGCAGGGCACCAGGGGCTTGCCCGTGAAACCATGCTCAAGCCCAACACCATTGGCGTTGCGCTGGCCGGTGTCAAAGGAGTGAACGCCATGACCGACGTGACCGGCTTCGGGTTGGCAGGCCATCTGGCGGAAATGTGCAGCGCCAGTGGCGTGAAGGCCCACGTGGACTTTCGCCGCTTGCCGCGCCTGGCCGAGGCCGAAGGCTACCGCCGCCAGGGAGCCGTTCCCGGTGGCACCCAGCGCAATCAGCAGGCGCTGGGCAGCGCCCTGCCCGCCATGGACGAAGCCCACTGGCAGTGGCTATGCGACCCGCAAACCTCGGGAGGGCTGCTGCTGAGTGTCGATCCCGCCTGGCAGGACGACGTGGAGCGCATTGGTCGCGAGCACGGCGTCACGCTGGAACCGTTTGGCGAGATGCAGCCTGCCAAGGGCAACGCCGTGATCCAGGTGGTCGGATGACGCTGCCCACGCTGCCTGCTTCTTTGGAGCTGGTGGCGCGTAATACGCCCTTGATCGATGTGCGTGCGCCGGTGGAGTTCGCCCAGGGCAGCCTGCCGGGAGCGGTGAACCTGCCGCTGATGGACGATGAAGAGCGCCGCCAGGTTGGCATTGCCTATAAACAGCAGGGCCAGCAGGCGGCGATTGCGCTGGGTGAACGGCTGGTCAGCGGTGCGGTGAAGCAGTCCCGAGTGCTGGCCTGGCAGGCTCACCTGGCGCGTTATCCGGATGCACTGATCTACTGCTACCGTGGCGGATTGCGCTCCCAAATCAGCCAGCAGTGGCTGGCCGAGGCGGGCCTGCTGCGGCCCCGCATCGAAGGTGGCTGGAAAGCCCTGCGGCAAAAGCTCTGCCAGCGCATCGACGAGGCCGCCCACCAGCCGCTGCTGGTGGTGTCTGGCCTGACGGGCTGCGCCAAGACGCCGTTGATCAACCAGTTGCCCAATGGCATCGACCTGGAGGCGTGCGCCCAACACAAGGGTTCCGCGTTTGGGCGTCAGCCGGAGGAGCCCGCCACGCAGATCGATTTTGAGCATGCGCTGGCTCAGCGGCTGATTGGCCAGCCGGGCAAGCTGGTGATGGAGGACGAGTCGCGGCAGATCGGCAATGCCAATATCCCGCTGCCGCTATGGCAGGCACTGCAACAATCGCCGCGCATCCGCATTGAAATGCCGCTGGACTGGCGGTTGGACCAGCTGCGCCGGGACTATATCGAAGCGCTGGAGAGAGGCTATACGGCTCGCTTTGGCCCCGATGAGGGGCGGCAACGCATGCAGCGACAGCTCGCAAGCGCCCTGGAACGGCTGGCCAAGCGGCTGGGGCATGCACGGCTACAGCGCTTGCAGCGGCTGCAGGCCATGGCGTTTCGTGCCCACGAGGCGGGCGACGTCCAGGCTCACGAGGCGTGGCTGGCCCCGCTGCTCACCGAGTATTACGACCCGCTCTATCGTTACCACCTGGAGAAACAGCAGAGCCACCGGCCGCCCGAGCTGCACGTGGGGGACTGGGAAAGCTGCCTGGCCGCCGCTCGGCAGTGGAGTGCCTAGCGGCGGCCGATACGCATCAGAGGCTTTTGAGCCACTGGGTCATGACCCGGTCCAGCAGCGGCGCCAGACGCTGAAAGCGCTTGGGGTCTGCCTGTATCTGCTCGCCGGTTTGCAGGAAGCGCCCGGCGGAAGGGCTCTTGGCCGTGGGGAGCGCCTCGGCATTCAGCAAGGAAGCCGCGCTGGCCTGGGTCATTTCGAGATGGCATAGCAGCGCCACCACGCGACCAGCATCCCAACTGAACCCCTGGAGCGGCGCCGCCGCACTGCCGCCCAGGGGCAGCGCGTCGTCAGGCAGGCTAAATACCAGGCGGTGCCACATGAAGGCATCGAACTGCTCGGGCAGGTCAAAGGTGCTCTCTGGCGCCAGGGTGACAGGGTGCCAGCCCGTTTCGGGGTAGGTGCCGGGGGCGATGACGGCGCCCAGGGCTTCGGCGATCCATAGCGCCCCCAGGCCAATGCCCATGACGGGTTTTTGGCCATCGAGGTAGCGGTGGATGAGCTTGCGCTCTGCCTTTTGCCAGGCAGGCGGGGCGCTGAACAGCGCGTCAGGGCCGCTTAGCACGATGAGCGCGTCGCACTCGCCAGGGCGCGGGGTCAGCTCCCCTGCGTATAGATGAAAAACGGTGTAACTATGGCCCATGCTCTCCAGCCAGTCTTGCAGGCGAGCGGGTCCATGGTCAGGGCCGTGCTGTAGCAGATGAATATGCATGGTAATCTCCTCGCCGGCCGCACACATCAAGCGCGGCGGAGCTTGCCCGCCGCGAGTGTGGGACGATAACGTATCGCGTCCACTTCACCAATACCGTTTATCAATACCGTTTCATCAATACCCTCTTCATCAACACAGTGACCCAGGACATCAGCATGGTGGCAAAACCCACAGGATTCTATCAGCGTCTGCAACTGCTGCCGCTGCCCGCCCAGCAAGCCTTCATGGCGGCCTTGTGCGAGCGGCTGCTACCCAACTACGCCCTCTACGAGCAAACCACGGGCCACGGTGATGGGCATACCCTGCGTACCGTGCTGAGCCTGGTGTGGGAGCGCTTGAGCGTGCCCAATGCCAGTATCGACTTTGCCCGTCAGGCGGAAAAGCTGGCGGAGTGCGAGCCACCGGCCAACGATGACAGTTTCGGGGCGCGCCGCGCGCTGGACGCCGTGGTCTCGATCTCGGCGCTGCTGGATACCTTGCAGGGTGAGTCGCCGGAAGCGGTGCTGGACGTGAGCCGCACTTCCCGGGCAGGAGTGCGGGCATTCATCGAGCTGACCGAGGGAGAGGTGGATGCACAGGCGCTGGCGCTGATCATCCGCGACCACCCGCTGATGGCCGATGAAAACGACTTTCAGGATGCGGTGCTGGAAGCCGTCAGCGAGCCGCTCACCAAAGCGGCGCTAAAAGAGATTCGCCTGCTGGGGCGCAACAACGGCATCAGCAACCTGGGGCTTTCGCTGGAAGAGGGCGACGAGTAGCCGCCCTTGGGTCTTGCGAACGAACGGCCTTAAAAACGGACGCCCGCCGTGATCATCATGCCCGCCGTGCCGAACACGATCAGGTCCGACTCGACGCGCCCCCACTGAATGCCCACGCTGGGCAGCAGGGCGGGGGCGATTTCGTAGCGGTTGAAGGGGATCTTGTCGCGGAACTCATCCTTGTAGCCCCGCAGCAGCCCGCCGGTGAGCTTGGCGCGCACGTTGATGTTGTCGCCCAACTGCCCTAGCGGAAACTCCCGCCCAGCGTAGAAGTACCAGGTGGGCTGGTCGAAGGAGTTCTTGAACCAGGCGGCACCCGCCAGCCAGCGGTCAGGGTTGTGCAGCTCTACACTCACCAGATCCTGCTGGTTGGTGTGCTCCGGGTCGGGGCTGAAGTGCCGGGTCAACAGGCTGGTTTGCACCAGCGTGTGGTCCAGCTCGAAGGCCGGTGGCCAGTCAGGCATAGAAAAGGCCGAGGCAGATGCGCTCAGCCAAATCATTGCCAGGCCACCTAACCAGGTGCAGGCACGCGGCATGTCACTCTCCTAAAGGCGCATCTCGATGCCACGTTCGGCCATGTAACGCTTGGCCTCGGGAATCGTGTGCTCGCCGAAATGGAAAATGCTGGCGGCCAATACCGCATCCGCACCGCCTTTCAATACGCCGTCCACCAGATGGTCCAGGTTGCCGACGCCGCCCGAGGCAATCACCGGCACGCTGACGGCCTCGGAAATGGCGTGGGTCACGCCCAGATCGAACCCGATTTTGGTGCCGTCGCGGTCCATGCTGGTCAGCAGTAGCTCGCCTGCGCCGAACTCGACCATTTTCCTGGCCCACTCGACAGCATCCAGGCCCGTCGGGCGGCGCCCACCGTGGGTGAAGATTTCCCAGCGGTCGGGTTCGCCCTCCTGAGAAACCTTCTTGGCGTCGATGGCCACCACGATGCACTGGCTGCCAAATCGGTCGGCGGCTTCCCGCACGAACTCCGGGTTGGTCACGGCGGCGGTGTTGATCGACACCTTGTCGGCGCCCGCGTTGAGCATGGTGCGAATATCGTCGCAGGTGCGAATACCGCCCCCCACGGTCAACGGGATGAACACCTCGCCAGCAATCCGCTCGACCATGTCCACGGTGGTGGCGCGGTCTTCGTGGCTGGCGGTGATGTCGAGGAAGGTGATTTCGTCGGCGCCTTGCTGGTTGTAGCGCTGGGCGATCTCTACTGGGTCACCGGCATCGCGGATACCGACGAAGTTCACGCCCTTCACCACGCGCCCGGCATCGACATCCAGGCAGGGAATAATGCGCTTGGCCAGGCTCATGCTCGGCCTCCGCTCAGCTCGTCGCTCAGGCGCTGGGCTTCGGCGACATCCAGGCTGCCTTCGTAGATGGCGCGTCCGGTAATCGCCCCCAGAATGCCGCTGTCGGCCACGTCGCATAGCGCGCGAATGTCATCCAGGTTGGTGACGCCGCCCGAGGCGATCACCGGCAGGCCGCCTTCGCGGGCCAACGCCGCGGTGGCTTCCACGTTCACGCCCTGCATCATGCCGTCGCGGGCGATGTCGGTGTAGACGATGCTGGAGACGCCATCGTTGGCGAAGCGCTTGGCAAGCTCGGTGGCCTTCACGGTGGACACCTCGGCCCAGCCGTCGGTGGCCACGAAGCCATCCTTGGCATCCAGGCCCACGATGATGTGGCCCGGGAAGGCGCGGCACATTTCACCGACGAATTCCGGCTCCTTGACTGCCTTGGTACCGATGATCACGTAAGAGACCCCGGCGTTCAGGTAGTGCTCGATGGTGTCCGCCGAGCGGATGCCGCCGCCGATCTGAATGGGCAGGTTCGGGTAGGCGCGGGCAATGGCCGTCACCGCGTCGCCATTGACCGGCTTGCCTTCGAAAGCGCCGTTCAGGTCCACCAGATGCAAGCGACGCGCACCGGCTTCTACCCAGCGCGCGGCCATGGCCACCGGGTCGTCGCCGTAGGAAGTGGCTTCGTCCATACGGCCCTGCTTCAAGCGCACACACTGGCCGTCTTTGAGATCAATCGCGGGAATTACCAACATAGTGAAACCTCTCAGGGCGTCCAGGTGACAAAATTTTCCAGCAGGCGAAGGCCTGCGCGGGAGCTTTTTTCCGGGTGAAACTGCACCGCGAAGGTGGCATCGCGGCCAATCGCCACGTGGGCGCTGACGCGACCGTAGTCCGTCGTGCCGAATACCTGGGCATCGTCGGCGGCATTCACGTAGTAGCTGTGCACGAAATAGAAGTGCTCGCGGTCATCGATGCCGGCCCACAGCGGATGGTCATGATGCTGGGCGACCAGGTTCCAGCCCATGTGCGGCACTTTCAAACGCTGATCCTGGGCATCGCGCATGTCCGCCGGGAAGCGGTCGACGCTGCCCTGGAAGAAGCCCAGGCAGTCCACGCCGCCATTCTCTTCGCTGCGCTCCATCAGCATTTGCTGACCCACGCAGATACCCAGCAGCGGCTTGGCCTGGCGGGTCAGAATCTCCTCCACCAGCCCGCGCAGCTCGGTACGCTCCAGCTCGCCCACGCAGTCGCGGATGGCCCCCTGGCCAGGCAGCACCACGCGGGTCGCGCCCAGAATGCGCCGTGGGTCACGGGTAATGATCACGTTCTCATGGGTGACGTGTTCGAGCGCCTTGGCGACCGAGTGCAGGTTGCCCATTCCATAATCGATCACGGCAATGGTCATGAAGCGCTCCTTGTCGAGGTCATCGAGCGATGGCTGATCGCTGCGTTAGGCATTACAAGCACCCTTTGGTGGAGGGCATCTGCCCGGCCATGCGGGGGTCTTCCGACACGGCCATGCGCAGGGCGCGGCCAAAGGCCTTGAAGATGGTTTCTGCCTGGTGGTGGGCGTTGAAGCCCTTGATGTTGTCGATGTGCAGCGTCACCCGGGCATGGTTCACGAAGCCCTGGAAGAACTCCCAGAACAGCTGGGTGTCCATGCTGCCGATGGTATCGCGGGTAAATTCCACGTTCATGAAGAGGCCGGGACGCCCGGAGAAATCGATGACCACCCGTGAGAGCGCTTCGTCCAGCGGCACGTAGGCGTGGCCGTAACGGTAAATGCCGCGCTTGTCGCCAATCGCCTCATGAAAGGCCTGGCCCAGGGTGATGCCCAGGTCTTCGACGGTGTGGTGGTCGTCGATATGCAGGTCGCCCTTGGCGTCGATATCGAGGTCGACCATTCCGTGCCGAGCCACCTGGTCAAGCATATGGTCCAAAAACGGAACGCCCGTCTGGCAGCGAAGACGGCCTTCACCATCAAGGTTGACGCTGACCGTGATCTGCGTTTCGTTGGTGTCACGGCTAACCGTGGCAATACGCGCTGACATGTTGCATCTCCTGCGCCGAGGCGCACTCTGAGGAATAATCGGCGGGCGGCGGCTGCGGCCAAAACAAGCATTATAGAGAATCGGCCCCCCCATCCGCTACAATGCGTGAAATGTCGCCGCCCATTGCGGCGCTCAAACAGCAGCCTGGCTGCATTGGCAACGAGGATTTCACCATGCCGGTGACACTGCAATACGTCGACCAGGCCCGATGGGACGCCGATGAGCAAGTGCGTATCGACCTCGTGCGTATCTATGAAGACGCACCGCAAGAGCGCATGCCACCCCCCAGGGTCTTGCCCTTCATAGAGCAGCATTTACAAGGGCAGCACGTGTTTGCCTGCGCCCTGTTCAACGAACGCCTGTTGGGAGCCGTGGCGGTGCAGGAAGGCGATGACCGCGCCTGGTGGCTATCCGAGCTGTGCGTGCGCAAGACCACGCGGCGGCGTGGCGTGGGCTCACGGCTGATGGCGCTGATGGGCGAACAGGCCAAGGAAGAGGGCCGCGTACTGCGTATTGCCACCACCACGCTGCCGCTGGCCGACCGCGTGCTGCTATCCAAATTGGGCTATCGGCCCATCGCCGATGCCGAGCCAACGGAACCGGGCCTCCCGGCCACCAGTGATTTTGTAGAGCTAGACCCCCAAGGGAAAGGTTAATGAAACAGCTACTCCGTATTTTACTGGCGGCCATCGGCATTCTTGCCATTGCCGCCGTCGCTGCCGTGGTCTATGTCACCACCTTTCTGGACCCGGAAGACTTCAAGCCCCGGCTGACCGCCGTGGTGGAAGAGCAGACAGGGCTCAATCTGGCGCTGGAAGGCCCGATCAGCTGGTCGTTCTACCCGCGTATCGGTGTCAGCGTCGAGCAGGCCCGTGCCTGGCTGCCCGAACAGTCGGTGGACGAGTCTGCTTTCGCGGCGATCAACCGGGCCGAGGTGAGCGTGGCCTTCGCGCCGCTGCTACGGGGTGAAATCGCCGTGGATGGCCTGACGCTCGACGGCATGCGCCTGAACCTGGTGAAAAACGCCGAAGGCGAGGGCAACTGGGAGCCGCTGCTGGAGCGCCTCTCCGAACACAGCAACGAGTCCGCCGAAACCGTGCTGGCACCTGCAAGCGCAGGCCCCAATGCCGATGCGGGCAACCTCTCGGTGGTGCTGAACATCGCCAGCGTAGAAGTCAAAGGGGCGGATATTCGCTACCGCGACGAACAGAGCCAGGCCCTGTGGCGGGTACAGCCGCTGAACATTTCGGGTACCAACGTCAACCCGGTGCGCTCCTTCCCGCTCAAGGCCATGTTCACGCTCTCCCGGCACAACCGCCTGGATGCCGAAGTGCTGGAGCGCACGCCGGACATGACCAGCGAGGTCAACCTGGAAACTCGCCTGCGCCTTGGCCTGCAGGATGAGCAGATCACTCTGGAGAATACCCAGCTCACCACGCAGACCCGCCCTGGCGCCAACAGCGAGCCCCAGCAGCTCAGCCTGAAAGCGGCTGAAATCGTGGCGCGCATGGGTGAGCAGCAGCTCAGCATTCGCCAGGGCGTGCTGGATGCCGGCCTGCGCCATGCCGACAACTGGCAGGGAAGCCTGGCCCTTTCGCTGGCATTCGGCCTGGAAGGCGATCTGGCCGCTCAGACCGCCCAGTTGAAGGACCTGCAACTGACCGGGCCGGATGGCCTGCGGGTCAGCGGCCACCTCAACCTCGAACAGCTGCTGGAAGCGCCCCAGTACAGCGGCCAGCTCACCGCAGCCCCCTTTACCCTGCGGCCCTGGATCTCGCGCACCGGCGCAACGCTCAATACCACCAGCGAAGCGGCGCTGAGCGACGTGGCCCTGACCAGCCCGGTCGAAGGTGATCTCTCGCGCATCGCCTTGCCACGCCTCTCGTTGGTCATCGATGACAGCACCTTTACCGGCGACGTGAGTGCTGCTCTGGATGGCAGCCAATTGAGCTTCAATCTGGACGGTGACCAGCTCAACCTGGACCACTACCTGCCGCGGCCTGCCGCCCCTGAGCAAGCCAGCCGAGGCCTGCTGCGCAGCGCCTTTGCCCAGGCCGAAGAAGCCCTGCTGCCCCAGGAGTGGCTCAGCGGCCTGACGCTGCAGGGTGACCTCAGCGTCGGCGAGCTGCAGCTGGCGGGCATGACCTTCAACGACACCCAGCTGGCGCTGCGCGGTGACGAGGGCAACCATCGCCTGACCGGCTTCGAATCGCGTTTCTATGGCGGCGAGCTCAACGCCACCGGCGCGCTGGACGCCACCGACAGCGTGATGACCTGGCAATTCGCGCCGCGCATCAGCAATGTGCAAGTGGCCCCGTTGATCGAAACCTTCAGTGACGAAGAGGCCCCGCTGCGCGGCCGCTTCAATCTGGAAGGCAGCTTGACGACCCAGGGCAACAGCCGTCAGGTGCTGCTCAGCAACCTCAACGGCGAGCTGGATGCCCGGCTGAACGAAGGCGCTATCCTGCGTACCAATATCTCCCGTGAGATGTGCGAGCTGGCGGCGCTGCTGGAAGGCCAGGGCACCACCCGTGAGTGGCATCCCGATACGCGCTTCGAGCGCTTCGACGCCACGTTCCAGGTACGCAACGGCGTCGTGCACAGCGATGACTTGTCGATCACTCTGCCGGGTATCGAAGTGCAAGGCGAGGGCGAGCTCAACCTGACCTCTCAGGACTTCATGACGCTGGCCAATGCACGCCTTGTCGATACCGCCGACGCCGCCTGCCAGGTGAACCCGCGTCTGGAGCAGCTGCCGCTGCCCATCCGCTGTGAAGGCCACCTGGGGGATGATAAAGCCGAATGGTGCCGCTTCGACCGCACCGCGTTCCAGGCCAGCGTGGTAGATTTGCTGCGCACTGAAGCGGGCGGCCGTCTGGAAGAAGAGCTCGAAGAGCGCCTGGGCACCACCATCGAGCGCATCGACGAGCGCCTGGGCGAGGGCGCGGGCCAGGAGCTGCGCGAAGGTATTCGCCGCCTGTTCAATTGATACGCCTGCCTTCTTATAGAGAAGGAGGCACCACCCCCTGCATGCGCCGGCCTTACCGCCGGCGCTTTTTTCATGGCAAGCACTTCAGGAGTGACCATGGCCGAGATGCCTACGCCGTGCCTGGCGGCCGATGAGTTTCAACACCGTCTACTGCGCTGGTTCGACCAGTATGGCCGCCACGACCTGCCCTGGCAGTCACCCCGCAGCGCCTACCGCGTCTGGGTGTCGGAAATCATGCTGCAGCAAACCCAGGTGGCCACGGTAATTCCCTACTTCGAACGTTTCATGGAGCGCTTCCCCACGCTGGAGGCCCTGGCCTGCGCCCCTCAGGATGAAGTGCTGCACCTCTGGACAGGGCTGGGCTACTACGCCCGCGCTCGCAACCTGCACAAGGCGGCCCAGCTGGCGATGGCCGAGCATGGCGGCGAGCTGCCCACCCAGAGCGTCGATATGCTGATGACGCTGCCCGGCATCGGCCGTTCCACTGCCGGGGCGATCATTGCCCAAAGCACCGGCCAGCAGGCCGCCATTCTGGATGGCAACGTCAAGCGTTCGCTGACACGGCTGCACGCCGTGGCGGGCTGGCCCGGCCAGCCTGCGGTAGAGCGCTCCCTGTGGGCGCTGGCCGAGTACTTCACCCCTACCACGCGGTTGGCCGACTACACCCAGGCGGTGATGGATTTTGGCGCCACGCTGTGCAAACGCAGCAAGCCTGATTGCCCCATCTGCCCGTTCAATGACATATGCCGCGCCTACGCCCAGGGCGAACCGCAGCGCTTCCCGGAATCGAAGCCCAAAAAAGTTACCCCCACCCGTGAAACCCTCATGCTGATGCTGCAGGACCCCCAGGGGCGCGTGTGGCTGGAACAACGCCCGCCCAGCGGCCTGTGGGGCGGGCTCTGGAGCCTGCCGCAGTTCGAGCGCCACGGCGAGCTGAACCACTGGCTGGAGGATAATGTCGTCGCCGCCCGGCGCCTGGCGCCGCTGCCCGCCTTTACGCATACCTTCAGCCACTTCAAGCTTTTGATCACCCCGCAGCCAGTGAGCTGTGAACGGCTCACCGGAGTGCGCGAAAATGGCCTATGGTATGACGTTCACCAGCCACCTGCGTTAGGCTTGGCGGCACCCGTCAAATCGCTGCTGAGCCAGCTGGCGCCGTTTGACCTCGACCCGGCACCGGGGCCAGCGCGCTGACGACTGGCACGATTTTCATTAGGCATCCGCCCAGGAGCTATTCCATGAGCAACACCGTTTTTTGCCGCAAGTACCAAAAAGAGCTGCCCGCGCTACCTTTCCCGCCGCTGCCCGGCAAGCAGGGCCAGGAAATACAGGCCACGGTGTCACAGCCCGCCTGGCAAGAGTGGCAGGCCCTGCAAACCCGCCTGATCAATGAAAAGCACTTGAACATGCTCGACCCCGAAGCACGCGCCTACCTGATGGAGCAGATGGAACGCTTCCTGAACAACGAAGCCACCGACCAGGCCGAAGGGTACGTGCCCCCCAGCCAGGCATAAGCCCCCGCCGGGGCTCCGCCGTTACCCGCAAAGGGCGCAGGCGTGGCCGTGGCTCACGCGGCCCAATGTGCCCTAAGCATGTGACGAGAAAGAAAGTTTCACAAAGGTGTTGACGAAAACCGAAGCTTTTGGTTTAATACGCACCGTTGGCAAGGGCCAGATAGCTCAGTTGGTAGAGCAGGGGATTGAAAATCCCCGTGTCGGCGGTTCGATTCCGTCTCTGGCCACCACAACGTTGGGGTATCGCCAAGTGGTAAGGCACCGGTTTTTGGTATCGGCATTCCCAGGTTCGAATCCTGGTACCCCAGCCATTGCCAACAAGATTTCTTGTTGATTGGCTAGCTTAACGGCAACCCAATCAAATTCTCAAGAAAACGCGACGCGCCGACATAGCTCAGTTGGTAGAGCAACTGACTTGTAATCAGTAGGTCCCGGGTTCGACTCCTGGTGTCGGCACCACTAAAAGTGGTTCAAAAGCAAAGCGTTAGAGAACATGATCAAGCCGCCCTTTGGGGCGGCTTTTTCGTATGTGTCTACAAAGTGTCTACAGCTGTAGACACTGCCAAGGGGTTGAGCTTGTGTAAGCGCGCGCCAGCTTTGGCATGATCTGGCGCTATGTTTGGCACACAATTTTTAATTAATAGCAGCACTGTTTTGCAATGCGTTTGGCACTTGCTAAATCAGCTCAAACCGACCCCTCTCTTAATAGCTTGGCAACTTCCTCCGCCGCTGCCGCCGCATTATGTTGATCAAGGGTATCCATATAGCCGACCTGCACACTGAATTGGTAGGTTGACTTTTTATTGGCGTAACGATTGAAGATATCGATCAGGCCTTTCCGAACCCACTCTTCATTCGTTAATAGCTTTTCTGTCTTCTCATGCGAAAGGTTGATGAAATCCCATTGAACTTTGCTGTAGGTTGTTCTGTTCAGGCAGAGCACATAAGGCTGATCCTGCTTCTCACACTGCTTGAACCACTCATTGATTTGAGCAATATCACGCTCTTTACATTCCTTAAATAGCATAGTGCTTTATCCTTCTGGATTTTCTGGTTAAAACAACCCCGCAGGCTCCGCATCCACATCCCAACTGAAGATCAGCACCTCTTTGGTGTGTGGGCCTTTGCCGCCGCCGACGGTGTAGCGTATATCGGTGGTTTCGATGTGGTAGTCCGCGAAGATCCGGTGGATGTCTGGGTGGTCGTTGAGGCTGATGATGGCCTTGCCTTTCAGCTTGGCCAGCATGTTCGCCATTTCCTCGTACTGTTCTATGCCAAAGAGTACCTCATCTTCATCCACATTCCAGCAGGGCTGGCCGATATAGATCAGGCGCGTCGCTCAATGCATCGGATTGGTGCGGCTAGCGGCTCCACCTCACACAGCCGTTTCAATCTCGATGGCATGTGGATGGGGGTCATGATGATAGGCGCCCATCGCACAACATTTGTAGGTAATCCTTCCTACCTGAATTCATCGGTTTGGCGTGTTGCTCTTTTTGTTTGCCGCCTTTGTATCTTTTTTAATTCTTGTGATTAATGTTTGTTTGTTCTCTTTCTTTAATACATATGCCAACACCCAATCATAAACATTAAACGTTCATGATTGTCGTTCTCTTTCCTTGATATGCCCTCGGCGTTCACTAACCTCAAAGGGCTCGAGCGATAAATCGAGCGTTCTCAATCAATGAGTTTTGCCGATTACATGCAATAAGGAGATTGATCATGGCGAATAATCGCAACGATGGCGGAATGAGTCGCGAAGAGGCAGGACAGAAAGGCGGTGAGGCGACTTCCCGCAACCACGGTAAAGAGTTTTACGAAGAGATTGGCCAGAAAGGCGGCCAGAACAGCGGTGGCAATTTTGCCAACGACCCTGAGCGTGCCTCGGAAGCAGGCAAGAAGGGCGGCGAAAATAGCCATGGCGGTGGTGGCAACCAGCGCTGACCGCATCGGGCTCGGCCACGCCAGGCGTGGCGTTGATGCCCGTCCAGGAGCGCCAATGTGCCGTTGGCGCTCTCTTTGATCCCGTTGGTTGAACGGGTTCGAAGCCACGGATACCGGTATGCACTCACGACTCAAGGAGAGATGGATGAATAGTCCCGTGAATGACAAGAACTTCGACATGGTGAGCACGCTTTATCATGCGTCCAAAGGTGTTCAGCTGTGTTCGCAGTTCTCGGAAGATGCCAAACAGCACTCGGACGACGAAGCGCAGCAGTTTTTCGACCGAGTGGCCAAGAGCTATGAGGACATTGCCGAGCAGGCACGGAAGCAACTGAAACAGAAGCTTTGAGTGACTGGCCAGGGGAGTACCCCCTGGCCATCACCTCGGCTATCAAGGAGGAGATCGCGCTATGTTCCACCATTCCAGCAAGCTTCAGTATCCCGTGAAAGTGGATAAGCCCAACCCCGAGTTCGCCATGCTGCTGCAACAGGCCATTGGCGGCATCGAAGGGGAAATTCGCGTGGCCATGCAGTATTTTTTTCAGGCAATGGGCGCGCGGGGCGATGATCGAATTCGAGACATGCTGATGTCTACAGCGACGGAAGAGCTGTCGCATATCGAGATGCTGGGGCATGCCGTCGCCTTGAACCTGGAGGGCGCGCCCGTGGCCTACCAGGAAGCCACGGCTCAGGACCCGGTGATGAACGCCATTCTGGGGGGCGCCAACCCCCGCCACCTGCTTTCGTCGGGGCTGTCGGCCATGCCGGTGAACGCCAACGGCGTGCCTTTCGACATGAGCCATGTATACGCCACCGGCAATATTGCCGCCGACATGCTGGCCAATGCCACCGCCGAAGCGGGTGGCCGCGTGCTGGCCTCGCGGCTATACAACTGGACCGACGACCACGGCATGAAGGATTTTCTGTCGTTCCTGATTGCCCGGGATACCTACCACCAGCAGCAGTGGCTGGCGGTCATCGAAGAGCTGGGCGGCTTAGAGAAGCAGTTGCCGATCCCCAACGCGACGCCTCAGGACCATGAGGCCATGCAGCACTCCTACTACTACCTCAATACCCTGCTGGACAAGGAAGCGCCCCAGGGCCGCTGGGCAGAAGGTCCTTCGCTGGATGGCCGCAGTGAATTCAGCGTGCGCAACCAGCCATCACCGGAAGGGCAGGAGCCGAGCCTGGGCGGGGCCAAAGAGAAGTCTGGCGCCCAGAAAGAGCAAATCGACCCGAACAAGTAGGCTTGTGACACAAGGAGAGGACACCATGGAAGCTCACTATCTGGAAAACTGGCTGCGCGATGCCCACGCCATGGAAAAGCAGGCTGAGGATATGTTGAAGTCACAGGCGAAACGTCTGGAACATTACCCTGAGCTGCGCGCCAGAATCGACCAGCACCTGCATGAAACCGAGCATCAGGCCGAGAAGCTGGAACGGGTCATGCACGACCTGGGCATCGACACCTCGGCCATGAAAGACCTGGGCGGCAAGCTCTCTGCCTTTGGCCAGGCGCTGGGTGGCATGATGGCAGGTGACGAAGTCGTGAAAGGCGGCATTGCCAGCTACGCCTTCGAGTGCTTTGAAATTGCCAGCTATCGCGCGCTGATAGCGGCCGCCGAAAAGGCCAATCAGCCTCAAGTGGTACAAGTCTGCCAGGAAATCCTGCAGGAAGAGCAGGCCATGGCCGACTGGTTGAGCCAGCATCTTGATGACACCACCCAGGCCTTTTTGGCTCGGGCTGAAAATGATGACCTGAAAGCGAAGAGATAGCGCGGCCTAGCCCAGCCCTGCTATGCCCGCTTCCCCGGCCTTTGGCCGGGGTTTTTTTGTGGTTGGCCCGCCAGAAAAGCGGGCCGAGCGTCAGAAGATTACAGTCAGTACCGAAGATTACAGATGGTCCCGAGGAATCCTCGACGACCAATTCTTGGAAAACACGCGATACGACTGCTCGTAGGCATCCAGCTGGGCGTGGACGATAAAGTGCGTGTCGGTGCAGCTCAGCACCGTGCGGGTATACACCTCGGTATCCCAATCGCCCCGTTTGAAGTGGCTTTCGGTGAGGGTTTCTCCCCGAGCCGAGGTGAAATCATCCGTCACCGTGCTGTAGTACTCCCGCGCACAGCGGTGTACCTCGGTGCCCGTGTCGTCGATGCAAAAGCGCCCCTGATCGTTGATGACTTCCAGGGTCGAGCGCTTGGTGGCCAGGTCACGGTGCAGCAGCCAATTGTGCTGGCTGGGGGCCAGCGGCGTCGTGGCCAATGGGGGCGCTTGCTCGGGTGGGCCAAAGGGCTGCGCGGGCTCGTGGTCGGGGGCGTGCCGTACCGGCAGGTGCAGCGCGCACTGGTCGTAAATGATATCCACCTGAGCAGGCCGAGGAGAGAGCCATGCCAGCGGCCAGTAAGAGGTAGAGAGCGAGACCCTCAACTGATGGCCAGCAGGGAAGCGCTGGGCAATGCCGTTCATGGGAATGCTCACCCGGTAAGCTTCGCCTGGGGTCAACAGGCTGGGATGAGCATCGCTGTCGCGGTGGGTCAGGTTCAATAGCCCGTAGGTAACGCGGGTGGCCTTGCCGTCCGGGGCCACGTCGGAAAGGCGAACGGCCAGCATGGCCTGGGGCTGGTCGCTGGTCACCGTGAGGGTCACGCTGGGGATGCCGACGATGTCTAGCGGCTCGGAGAGCGGGCCGCTGCTGAAAATCAGCGACCCGCCATCTTCTTCACGCTGGTCGCCGGGCAGGTCGGGCGTGGCGGCGTAGGAGCACCACTTGCCTGCTGCCATGCCCACGCTGATGGGCGACTGCAAGCCCTGGCGTGGCGGCGAGGCCTCCTCGGCAGGAGGCACCGTGGTCAAGCGATAGGGCTGCAGGTAGTAGCGCGTAGGTTGAATGCGCGGAGAGGGCCATTGCGGTTCGCTTACCCAGCGCCCTGGGCGATGGCAATAACGGTTGTCGGGGGGCACGCTGTCCTGCTGCCACACCTGCAGCATGGGGTCGTCCATGATGCCGTTCTGCTTGTCCTTCAGCCAGTAATCCCACCAGCGCAAGGCTTCCTGCAGAAAGCCAATGGCCGGGCCGGGGATGCCCTGATGAGGGTACTTGTGGCCCCAGGGCCCTATCAGGCCCTTGCGCGGTACGTCGAGGTGCTCCATGAGGCGAAGCACGGTATTGGTAAAGCCGTCGGCCCATCCGCCTACCGCGTAGACCGGGCAGCGTATGGCATCGTAGCGTTCTCCCACCGAGCTTGCCGTCCAGTAGTCGTCGCGGCGCTGGTGGCGCAGCCACTGGTCGATCCAGAGGCCGCTGTGCTCCATGCGCTCGAACCACATTTCCCGCCAGCGCTCACCGACGATCTCCGGGTCGGGCGGCAGGGCGTTGAAGGCCAGCATGACGGTGGCTTCCGACAGGTTGTCGCCCAGCAGGCAGCCGCCCATGTAGTGCATGTTATCGGCGTACAAATCATCGCTGGAGCAGAGGCTGATGACGGCTTTCAAGGCCGGTGGCTGGCGGGCCGCCACTTGCAGGCTGTTGAAGCCGCCCCACGAAATGCCCATCATGCCGACCTGGCCGCTGCACCAGGGCTGCTCGGCCAGCCAGGCAATCGCCTCCACGGCGTCCTGCTGCTCCTGCTGGGTGTACTCATCGGTGAGCACGCCATCCGAGTCACCGCTACCCCGCATGTCGATGCGAATACAGGCATAACCATGGCCCGCCATGTACGGGTGATTGCCGGCATCCCGCCCGCGGGTCACGTCGCGCTTGCGGTAAGGGATGTACTCCATGATGGCAGGAAACGGCGTGTCATCTGGCGTTTCGGGCAGCCACAGCTTGGCAGCCAAGCGCTGGCCATCGCGCAGGGGAATAAAGACGTTTTCGATGTGGCGAACGGGGTAGGGAAAGTCGCGGACGATATCCATGGGGTCTCCTTATCGGCGGATCGGTTCGATCTCGAAATTGAGAAAGTCCAGGCAGTATTGATAGCGCTCCTCTATTTCTTCATGGGTCGTGCCGGTGAGATGCAGCGTGCCCAGGCGATAGCAGAAGCTGTCCTGGTGCATCAGCTGGCTGAGCTGCTGGCCGGGGGCGACATCGATGAGCACCTCCGTGTGGGGCAGGCGAGCTTGCAGCTCGGCAATCTCGGCAGGGCTGGGGATGCGTTTGACCACGCCATCCTCGTGGGGGTATGGAATGAAGCATTTGGCCGCCACGGGCGCGACGCCCTGGCGGCTGAGCAGGGAGGGGCGTTGGCCCAGCGCAATGTCCACGGCGATCTCGTGATTGGACATGCCGTCCACCAGCACGAAAATATCGCTATGGGACTGCGAAATGCGGGTGTTGAACTCGATCAGCCAGAGCTGCTGGCGAGCCTCGTCCCACATGAACTCGGCATTGAAGCAGCCATTGTTGTAACCGATGTGGGTCAAAAAGCGCTTGGCGGTATCCACCATCTTGTGATGCACGTGCTCGGGCAATTGGCTGGGATACTCCAGCCGGTCGAACAGAGACGCCGAGTGCTCTGCCTTGGGCTGAGCAATGATGCCGTGCACATTGAACTCGCCCTGGAAGACAGACCCCTCCGGCGCGGCCTGGACACCGCTGATCAGCGACTCCGCGATGCACGCATTGCCTCCCAGGTGGGCGATGTCATCGGGCAGCTCGGCGTAGGCCAGCGCTTCGTTGAAGGCATCGCCCAACTGACGAATGCCCTGGCGAATCTCGCCGATGGCATGGTGAAAATCTGCCTCGTTCTCGATCTTGAAGCCCAGGTGGGAAGAAAAGGCCTTGACCGGCTTGAGCCAGAACGGAAAGGGCAGGGTGACCTGTGCCAGCGGGTCTTCGGCGAACGGGTCGAGGCCGCAAAAATCGGGCACCACCTCAGGAATGACGTGTTGCTGCTCGATACGGCTCCACAGCTTGTGCTCGCACTTCAAGACGCTGGTGAGCGAAGGAGAGGGGATTTGATACTGCTGGCACAGCAGGGGCACCATGACGCTGGTAGGGAAGTCCCATTGGGCAATGATGGCATCAATGGTGCCGGGAAATGCCGAGAGCTGTTTTTCGACTCGTTTCAATAACTGGTTGAATGAGACATTGGGTGCCTCGACCGCGCTTTCGACGGTCAATAGTCCATGCAGTTCCAGAGACTTTCTATCTCTTAATGTTTGTAGTGCTTTTTGTTGCTTTTCTTCCAGAGCGATAATAAAGACATTGCGTTTCATGGCCTGCTCCATCAGGTAACGTTAGGCGTGAGATCCTTGTCGCCGTGATGAAGATTATGAAATGAAAAGTTTATTGGCTAGTCTATTATAAGTCGTCAGTTTTAAAATTAATGTATGTGGCAGAGGTGCGTTAAAGCTACAGGAGTGAATGTTTTTGGATGTTGCTGAAAGGGGGGTGTTTTGTTGATGGTTTTATGTCGAGTGTTTTAGTGGGCCGTTTTCACAAAGAAAGTTCTGATGGTTTGATGCCGATATTGGGCAGGTTCAATGTAGTGTTATGTTATTAAGGTTTTTTAGGGTTTGCGTGTTTTTCTTAACAAATGTTAATCATGATGGGTTTCCTGGCGTTTGATAGCGCAAACTATGAAAGTTTCTTGTTTGTATGTTTATAGTTGTCTATATTTTTGTCGCGTTATCTTCCTTTTAGTGTATAGAAATTATAAACAATTCCGGGTGAGTATAGCATTTGTCTAACTACAAAGGAGTGTAGAGATGAATAAGTTTACTGCAGAAGAGTATAATCTAGTGGAAGATAGAAGTCGCAATGGTTTGCCGGGCCCCCTGGGGGCCGAGGGTGGTTGTATAAGTATTGGTGAAGTGTTGGGGCTGTACGGTGAGCTGGGGGCAGAGTCACTGGAGGCCTTGGCCAACCTTCGACAAAAACCTGTCGAGCTGAAGAGAAACCAGAAAGTCTTTTCGCTATGTGAGGGGCGTGCCGATATCTTCGTGGTGAAAGAGGGCTGGGCAAGTCTATCCCATGCCACTTCTACACGTGGGCAAGATATTTGTAACGTCTTCATGCCGGGCGATGTTATAGGAATGCGAGAAAGCTTTTTTGAAAGTCACGATATCGTGATTCTCTCGCTGACACATTGCAAGTTGGAAAAAGTATCGGTAGATGATTTGCATGCGTTGTTTAAAACCAACGACGAAATTCGCAAGGCCATTACCTCGTATGTCATGGTCAACGACAATATTACCATCGAGCGTTTGCGAAGTTGTACGCATCATCGGTCAGAAGAGCGAGTGGCGCACTTCTTGTTGGAAGTCTATGCGCGATTCAATTTCAAAGGCCTGCTGAACAGCAACGTATTCTCCTTTCCGGTGACCCAGGACATCGTAGGAGAGCTTCTGGGCATGACCAGCGTGCACGTCAGCCGCTGCATGACCGCGTTGGAGCAGAAGAAGCTGATCCGCAAGACGCGTAGCAGCATCAAGCTGCTGCAGCCGGAAGAGATGGCGCGTAATACGGGCTTCGACCGGGATTTCATCTACGGCCATATATGCCTGGGTTAGCGCACGTCCCTCGCCCGCCACCCGCGCCGCTTCCTTCGAGCGGCGCTTTTTTTGGGCCGATGTTTATCAAACATTGAAATTCACCCGTAGTCCGCTGTGCGCAGGGTGGTTGCTGCGGTGGGCCTCAACGGGGTGTCCATGAGCATGCAAAAAATGTCATAACGCACGTTATGAGCGGGGTTCCCAAGGGTTGCAAGCCGTCATGCGTGGGCTAGGCTTCTCCCTGCACTGTGTTTCTGAATGAGACACGTTTTAACTGAAATTTAATCATACAAGGAGTGGATTAGATGACAGTCGGCAATACACCTCTCAAAAACCTGACGGCCCACAAGCAGTACAGCGACATGGCAGATACCCCTTCTGCCAGCAATACGCGAGTGGACCTCTATCCTACTCGGCTGGCCACCGCGCCGGCATCATTGACCCAGGCACGCCGTGACGACGTGGTCAAAGGGCGTGCGCTGCCGGGGCCGCTTACCCAGGCGCAGCTGGATGAGTTCGAGCGCAAGGGCTATCTGTTTATTCCAGACCTGATCCATGGCGACGAGCTGGATGCGCTTCGCGATGAAATCGAGTCGTTGATGAGCAACGATGCTTACCGCGAGCGGGAGTTCAGCATCACCGAGCCGGAAAGCCAGGAGATTCGTTCGCTGTTCGCCGTGCACCATCTCTCTTCCCGTTTGGGGGCGCTGGCCAACGACGAGCGGCTGGCAGGGGCGGCACGTCAGATCATCGGTGACGACCCTTACGTGCATCAGTCGCGCATCAACTACAAGCCCGGCTTTGCAGGCAAGGGGTTCAACTGGCACTCGGATTTCGAGACCTGGCACGCCGAAGACGGTATGCCCAACATGCATGCGGTCAGTGCGTCGCTGATTCTCACCGATAACCACGAGTTCAACGGCCCGTTGATGCTGATTCCAGGGTCGCACAAAGCGTTCGTGCCCTGCCTTGGAGAAACACCCGAGGACAACCACAAGAGTTCGTTGAAAGCCCAGGAGGTCGGGGTGCCCAGCCAGGAGGCACTGCGTCATATGGTCGACCAGTACGGCATCGAAGCGCCGAAGGGGCGAGCAGGGGGCTTGCTGCTGTTCGATTGCAACACGCTGCACGCTTCCAATGCGAACCTGTCGCCTGACCCGCGCAGCAACGTCTTTTTCGTGTTCAATCGGCCGGACAACCGCTGCGGTGCGCCGTTTGCCGCCCCCAAACAGCGCCCAGCGTTTCTGGCCCATGGGCCTGACCAGCCTTGGCAGCCGGGCGTTTAAACGTTTACGTACTTTGGGTACATAAGCCAGGGTGCGAGAAAAGCAGCGGGAAGGTTGTGGAACAAGCGCAAGGGTGGGGTAGACTAGTGCGCCTGTCGTTGCGAATGCGGCACGCATAATGAGAAGGAGAATACCCGCCATGCGTTTTGTTCCACAGTTTACCGATGGCCAGGAGTTTCCCCACGCGCTGGGCAAAGTCGTGTGTGTAGGCCGCAACTACGCCGACCACGCGAAGGAACTGGACAACCCGGTTCCCAGTGAACCGCTGCTGTTCATCAAGCCGGCCACCAGCGTGGTGGATTTGACCAAGCCGCTGGACCCGCCGTTTTCACGCGGTGAAGTGCATTATGAAGTCGAGCTGGCGCTGCTGGTAGGGGAAACCCTGACCCACGCCACTCAGGATGAAGCGGAGCGTGCCATTGCCGGGATCGGCCTGGCGATGGATTTGACGCTGCGCGATGTGCAAACCACGTTGAAAGAGAAAGGCCATCCTTGGGAAATCGCCAAGGCCTTTGATGGGGCTTGCCCGCTGTCCCCGTTCCTGCCGTTGAGCCGCGTGCCCAACTGGAACGCGCTGAGCTTCACGCTGGAGATCGACGGCGAAGAGCGCCAGCACGGCGAAGGCTCGGACATGATCTTTGCGATCCCGACGCTGGTCGCGGAAATGAGCCGTCATTTCACCCTGGAGCCCGGCGATGTCATCCTGACCGGCACGCCTGCTGGCGTGGGTGAGCTGACTCGCGGCGCATCACTGCGCTTCACGCTCACCGGCGGGCTGGAGATCAACACCAGCGTGGTCGAATAAACGACCCCATCGGCTGAGCGTCAAAAGCCCCCGCTGCTCTGGGCAGCGGGGGCTTTTTTTATGCTGGAATGTCAGGCGAGAAGGGGGCTCCTGCCCCCTTACTCCTCCCCCTTACCCCAGAGCGTTACTCCAGATAAGTGTAGCCTTCCAGCCCTTCGGTCAGGCTGGCGGCAAAGTGCGCCTGCTCTTCGGCCGAGAAGCCGCTGGTCACCAGCTGTTCGGTCAGCTTCTGCTTCAGGACGCGGGCATCGAAATTGACGTAGGCCAGCACGTCCGCCACGGTGTCGCCTGCCTGCGGGTTGGAGAGTACCCACTCGCCGTCGGCGCCCAGTGCGGCATCCACCGAGTCGGTATCGCCGAACAGGTTGTGCAGATCGCCGAGAATCTCCTGGTAGGCACCCACCAGGAAAAAGCCCAGCCAGCGCTCGTCATCGTTGGCCCATTCCGGCAGCGGTAGCGTGCTCTCGACGCCCTGGCCGTCCACGTAGCTGTCAATGCGGCCGTCGGAGTCACAGGTGATGTCCTGAATCACCGCGCGGCGAGTGGGCGCCTTGTCCAGCCCGCTGAGTGGCAGTACCGGGAAAATCTGCTCGATCCCCCAGACATCCGGCACCGACTGGAACAGCGAGAAATTGACGAACAGCTTGTCGGCCAGTTTCTCGGCCAGCTCGTCCATGATTTCCCGGTGGGCACGGTTGCGGGTATCGAGCTTGCCCCGCAGGCGCGCGCAGGCAGCCATGTAGAGGCGTTCGCCTTCGGCGCGGGCGCTGATGCTGCTCAAGCCCAGTACGAAACGATCCTGAAGCTCGCTGACGGCTTGCAGCAGGTCGTGCCAGGCTTCGACCAGCACCCTGGGCTCCTGGTGTTCGGCCAGCTGGTCCAGCACGCGCCACAGCTCATCCACCTGGGGGTCGTCGGTAACGCTGCGCACCGGCGGGGTGTGGTCGATACGCTCTTCACCGATCACGTTGGTGATCAGCACCGCATGGTGAGCGGTCAACGAGCGGCCGGATTCACTGATCAGGTGTGGCTGTGGCAAGTCGGCTTCCTGGCACAGCTGAGCGAAGGCGCTGACCACGTTGCGCGCGTACTCCTGCATGGAGTAGTTGGCCGAGCAGTAGCTGCGCGAGCGGGTGCCTTCGTAGTCGATCCCCAGGCCGCCACCCACGTCCACGGTGTCGATGGGGGCGCCCAGCGCCATCAGGTTCTGGTAGAAGCGCGCACATTCGCGCAGGCCGCGCTGAATGTCGCGGATGTTGGCGATCTGGGAGCCCAGGTGGAAGTGCACCAGCTGCAGGCTGGCCAGGGCGTCCTGGGCGCGCAGGGTGTCCACCACTTCCAGGATCTGGCTGGCGGTGAGGCCAAACTTGGACTTTTCGCCACCGGTGTTCTGCCACTTGCCCTTGCCTACCGAGGCCAGCCGCGCGCGCAGGCCGATACGCGGCGTCACGTCCAGCTCCCGGGCTTCTTCCAGAATCAGGTCCAGCTCGGAGAGTTTTTCCACCACCAGATAGACGCGGTGGCCCAGCTTCTCGCCCAACAGCGCCAGGCGCACGTATTCGCGGTCTTTATAGCCGTTGCAGACGATCAGCGACGAACCGCCGTCGGAGAGCGCCAGGACGGCCAGCAGCTCGGGCTTGCTGCCCGCTTCGAGCCCTACGCGACCGTTGCCCCGCTCCGAGGTGGCCAGAATCTCTTCGACCACGCGGCGCTGCTGGTTGACCTTGATCGGGTACACCGCCGTGTAGCCGCCTTCATAGGCCACATCCTGCATGGCGGCGTCGAAGGCACCACACAGCTGCTCGACGCGGTCGTGAAGAATGTCGCTGAAGCGTACCAGCACCGGTAAGCGCAGGCCGGCCTGCTGCAGCTGGCGAACCAGCGCGCTGATCGGCAGGGCAGGGCCTTCGGCATCGCTGCCCAGGGGGCGCACCAGCGCCTGGCCGTGGTCATCGACATCGAAGTAACCGCTGCCCCACTGGTCCATGTTCCAGGTACGACGGGCGCGTACGGCGGGGCTGCTGGTTGCGGTCATGTCACTCATCAGGAAGCCTCCGGGATAGGGAGTGCCCCCAGCGCGATGCGTGCCTTGAGGATCACGCGGAAACGCTCGGGGTCGTGGGGGGTAAGGTCATGGGCAGGCGGGTCCACATATACCACCAGCAGGCGCGACAGCCAGTAGCGCAACGCCGTCAAGCGCAGCATGGTGGGCCACAGGGCCCGCTCGGTGTCGGTCAGTGGGCGACGTGCCTGGTAGGCGCTCAAAATCGCCTGATAGCGCTCGGCGTTCAGGCTGCCGTCCTCGTTGGAGGCCCAGTCGTTGATGACGATGGCCAGGTCGAACAGCAGGTCGCCGGTGCAGCCATTGTAGAAGTCGATGATGCCGCCCAACTGGTCGCCTTCATACAGGGTGTTGTCACGGAACAGGTCACCGTGCAGCGCCCCTTGGGGCAGCGCGCCATACTGGCTGAACGCGGTCTCGAAATCATCGACCTCGTTTTTCATCAGGGTCTGGTCGTCGGGGCTGATGTAGGTCAGCACCTTGTGATGCACGGCGCGCAGCCAGTGCAGATCGCGGGGGTTGGGACGATGCCCCGGAAAATGCTGCGAGACCTTGTGCATACGCCCCAGCGCGCTGCCCAGCGCCTGGCACTGGACCAGATTGGGGGCAGTGGGGTGCTTGCCGGGCAAGCGCGGGAACAGCAGGGCCGGTTTGCCCGCCAGACTGTGCAGCGCCACCCCTTCGCGGTCATGAATGGTGCCCGGTACGGGTAGGCCGTGTTCATCCAGGTAGTCCAGCAGCTCGACGAAGAACGGCAGCTCTTCGTGCTCGCCTTGTTCGAACAGCGTGAGCACCATCTCGCGGCGCTCGGTGGTCACGAAAAACGTCGAGTTTTCCGTGCCGCCTGCCACGCCCTGAAGGGACACCAGGCTGCCAACATCGAATTTTTCCAGAAACGCGGCGACCTGTGCGTCGCTCAGCGGAGTAAATACAGCCATGAGAATCTCGCCCAGGTTGCTAAGCCGGTCATTGTAGCGGCTTGGCGCGTCAGTTGGCAGCGCTGTGAACGGTGAAGGGGCGCTTTCGCAGTGCTTTTCTGCAGTCGCGCCGCCGAACGCGTATCATTGAAGAATAGACGCTCTTACTGTTCTGCTGACTATGGAATCTGGTTATGGCTCGTGCCCCTATCGTGCTAGTTGATGGCTCTTCGTATCTTTACCGTGCGTTCCACGCGCTGCCGCCGCTGACGAACTCCAACGGCCAGCCCACGGGCGCCGTGAAAGGCGTGCTGAACATGCTCAAGCGGCTGATCAAGGACTACCCCGATAGCCTCATGGCGGTGGTCTTCGATGCGCCGGGCAAGACGTTTCGCGACGACATGTACAGCGATTACAAGTCCCACCGCCCGCCGATGCCCGATGACCTGCGTAGCCAGATCGAGCCGCTACACGCCTGCGTGAAAGCGCTGGGGCTGCCGCTGCTGTGCATCGAAGGCGTCGAAGCCGACGATGTCATCGGCACGCTGGCGCATCATGCCACCCAGGCCGGGCGCGACGCCGTGATCTCCACTGGCGACAAGGACATGGCCCAGCTGGTGAACCGCCATATCACGCTGGTCAATACCATGAAGGAAGAGACCCTGGACGAGGCCGGTGTCGAGGAGAAATTTGGGCTGCCGCCTGCGCTGATCATCGACTTCCTTGCGCTGATGGGCGACAAGGTGGACAACATTCCTGGCGTGCCCGGCGTAGGAGAAAAAACCGCCATTGGCCTGCTGCAAGGCATGGGTGGCGGGCTGGAGACCATCTATGGCGACCTGGAACGGGTCACCACGCTGAGCTTTCGAGGAGCCAAGACACTCCCCAAAAAGCTGGAAGAGCACCGCGAACAGGCGTTTCTCTCCTATCGACTGGCCACCATCAAGGTCGACTGCGACCTGCCCGTAGGGCTGGACGACCTGGAGATCGCCCACCCGGATCGGGAAGCGCTGGTGGCGCTCTACAAGGAGATGGAGTTCAAGCAGTGGCTGGCGGAGCTGCTGGAGGGCAAGGACGAGGGCGTGGACGACGTCAGCGGCGGCCAGCCAGCCCCGCAGGCCGAGCAGGTGGCATCGGGCACGGCCCCTGGCCCACGCCACGACCACGTGATCACCGAGCAGGCCGAACTGGACACGTGGCTTGAGCGGCTGCGCAGCGCCGAGCGCTTCTGCTTCGATCTGGAAACCACCAGCCTCAACTACATGGATGCCGAGATCGTCGGGGTCGGCCTGGCGCTGGAACCCGGTGAAGCGGCCTATATCCCGCTGGCCCACGACTATCTGGATGCGCCTGCCCAGCTCGACCGCCGCAGCGTTCTCGAGGCGCTCAAGCCGCTGCTGGAAGATCCCGGCAAAACCAAGATCGGCCAGAACCTCAAGTACGATATTTCCGTATTGGCCAACGTGGATATTCACGTCATGGGGCCGTTTGCCGATACCATGCTGGCGTCCTACGTGCTCAACTCCACCGCGACCCGCCACGACATGGACTCGCTGGCCCTCAAGTACCTGGGGGAAAAGACCATCTCCTTCGAGGAGATTGCCGGGAAAGGCGCCAAGCAGCTCACCTTCAACCAGATAGCTCTGGAACAGGCCGCGCCCTACGCCTGCGAAGACGTGGACATTACCCTGCGCCTGCAGCAGACGCTGCGCCCGCAGGTCGAGCAGGAAGGCCGCCTGGCCGAGGTGCTCGATCATCTGGAGCTGCCGCTGATCAAGGTGCTGTCGCGGATCGAGCGTAACGGGGTGGCGCTGGATGCCGAGCGCCTGCACCAGCAGAGCCAGCAGCTGGAGCAGCGTATTCGCGAGCTTGAAAGTGAAGCCTTCGAGCTGGCGGGCCGCGAGTTCAACCTGGGGTCCCCCAAGCAGCTGGGCCAGATTCTGTTCGAAGAGCAGAAGATTCCGGTCATCAAGAAAACGCCCAAGGGCGCGCCTTCCACCGCCGAAGCCGTGCTGGAGGAGCTGGCGCTGGACTACCCCTTGCCCAAGGTGATCATGCAGCACCGTGGCCTGGCCAAGCTGAAGTCCACCTATACCGACAAGCTGCCGCGCCTGTTGAACAAGAAAACCGGCCGCGTGCACACCAGCTATCATCAGGCGGTGACCGCCACCGGGCGGCTCTCCTCGTCGGACCCGAACCTGCAGAACATCCCGATTCGTACCGAAGAGGGGCGCAAGATTCGCCAGGCCTTCGTGGCCCGCCCCGGGTATCGCATCGTGGCCGCGGACTACTCGCAGATCGAGCTGCGCATCATGGCCCACCTGTCGGAAGACAAGGGGCTGCTGGAAGCCTTCGAACAGGGCCGCGACATTCATACCGCCACCGCCGCCGAAGTGTTTGGCACCGCGCTGGACAAGGTCACCGCCGACCAGCGCCGCAGTGCCAAGGCGATCAACTTCGGTCTGATCTATGGCATGAGCGCCTGGGGGCTGTCGCGTCAGCTGCATCTCGAACGCCAGCAGGCACAGACCTACATCGACCGCTACTTCGACCGTTACCCCGGCGTTGCCCGCTACATGGATCGCATTCGCAGTCAGGCCGCCGAGAATGGCTTCGTCGAGACCGTCATGGGGCGGCGGCTCTACCTGCCCGAGATCCACTCGCAGAACCGCAACCGCCGTCAGGGGGCCGAGCGCACCGCAATCAATGCGCCCATGCAGGGCACGGCGGCAGACATCATCAAGCAGGCGATGATCGATGTGGATGCGTGGCTGGCGGAAGGGGCGTTCGATGCCCTGATGGTCATGCAGGTGCACGACGAACTGGTGTTCGAGGTGGCTGAAGCGCAGGTAGACGCGTTCATCGAGGAGGTCAGTGCACGGATGCAGTCGGCGGCCACACTGAGCGTACCGCTGATCGTGGAAGCCCAGAGCGGCGCCAACTGGGACGAAGCACACTAAAGTAAGAAGCGTACCAGGCGCCGTTCAAACCCTGGCTGACTGGCCATCCACAAAAAACCCCACCTTGCGGTGGGGTTTTGCATACTGCCTGGGCCAGCGCTTAGCGCCAGTTGACGCGGTCGAAAATGCGCACGGCTTCCGGGTTGTTGTTACCCAGCTCGCTGATGTTCACTTCGTCGCGCTGGAAGTCGCCCCAGGACTCCAGAACCGGGTTCTTCTTCACGCCATCGACCACCGGGAACTCGTAGTTACGCTCGGCCAGCACTTCCTGGGCCTGGTCGGAAGCCAGGAACTCGAGGAAGCGGATGCCGTTCTCGGCGTTCTGCGCGTTGGCGACTAGACCTGCACCACCCACGTTGATGTGCGTGCCGCGATCATCCTGGTTCGGGAAGATCACGCCCACTTTACGGGCGGCTTCGCGGTCGGAAGCTTCGCTGGAGTGCAGCAGACGAACATAGTAGTAGTGGTTGGCCACGCCCAGCTCGCATTCGCCGCTGGCCACGCCCAGAATCTGGTCGGTATCACCGCCTTCCGGGTTGCGCGCCAGGTTGTTGACCACGCCCTGTGCCCACTCTTGCGCTTCTTCCGCACCGTGGTGCTCGATCATCGAGGCCAGCAGAGACTGGTTGTAGATGTTGTTGGAAGAGCGGATACAGATCTTGCCTTCGAACTGTGGGTCGGCCAGGTCTTCATAAGTAGCGATCTGGCTCGGGTCGAAGTTCTCACGGTTGTAGAAAATCACCCGTGCGCGCTGGCTGAAGCCAAACCACATGCCTTCGGGATGACGCATGGACTCCGGCAGGCGCTCGTTCAGCACGTCGGAATCCACGGCCTGGAACAGGCCATCCTGCTCGGCACGCCACAGGTTGCCGGCATCCACGGTCAGCATGACGTCGGCAGGGCTGGCCACGCCTTCACGCTGCATACGCTCCATCAACTGATTGGCGTCGCCTTCCAGCACATTCACCTTGATACCCGTTTCTTCGGTGAACGCGTTGTACAGAATCTCGTCTGAGTCGTAGTGGCGAGCGGAGTAGATGTTGACCTCGTTGGCCAGTGTGCTGCTGGCAAATGCCGAGCCAGCCATGACGGCGGCGACAGAGACTGCAAGACGTGCCTTTTTCATAACATACACCCTAAATGTTTATGATAATAAGTTGCATTGGCAAACTGCGCCTATTGAAACGTCTTGTTCCATGGACGTCAAGCGAAATGCTAATGACACGCAACACTTTTTGTGCATGTACGTGCATCTGCCGCCAATAGAAAATAGAATGCAAATAACTTTCAACCGTGTTCGCAGTCAGGCATCTGCGCTGCGCACTAACCATGGGTGAACGAATGACGGCAACGGTGTCATTTTCAGAGGTGGCAGCACCGGCGGCGGCGCTGTCGCTGCGGGGTGTCGAGCACACGTTTGCAGCCAACAAGGTGGTCAAGGGCATCGACCTGGAGATCGGCCAGGGCGAAGTGGTGTGCCTGCTGGGCCCTTCCGGCTGCGGCAAGACCACCCTGCTGCGTATCGCGGCAGGCCTGGAGGTGGTGCAGGAAGGCGAGGTCAGCCTGGACGGGCAGGCCATCGCGGCTCCAGGCAAGCGCCATGTGCCGCCCGAAAAGCGCAACGTGGGCCTGGCGTTCCAGGATTCGGCGCTGTTTCCCCATCTGAGCGTGTTGGAAAACGTCACCTTTGGCCTGAAACAGCTGCCCTCCAGCCAGCGCCGCGCGCGTGCTTTGGAGCTGTTGGACCAGCTGGGCATGGCCGCCTATGCCGAGACTTACCCGCACATGCTGTCGGGAGGCCAGCAGCAACGTGTCGCGCTGGCCCGCGCGCTGGCGCCTACGCCGCGGCTGATGCTGCTGGACGAGCCCTTTTCCAGCCTGGATGCCCGGCTGCGGGATCGTATCCGAGACGACACGCTGCACGTGTTGAAGAAGCTGGGTTCAGCCACGCTGCTGGTGACCCACGACCCGGAAGAGGCGATGTTCATGGCGGACCGCATCGCACTGATGCGCGATGGCAAGATCGTCCAGACCGGCACGCCTCGCGAGCTTTACTGTGCGCCCATCGACCCCTTCGTGGTGACCTTCTTTGGCGAGGTCAACGAGCTGGCGGGAGTGGTGCAAGGCGGGCGAGTGCAGACCCCCGTGGGCGCGGTGGATGCCAGCTGGCTGCCGGAAGGCAGTGACGTGCAGGTGATGATTCGCCCCGAGGCGCTGCGCATTCAGGAGCGAGACCTGCCAGCCGAAGCCCACAGCCATAGCCACGTGGTCATGGCCAAGCTGCTGGGCCGCACCAGCCTGATCCACCTGTGTGCCCATGGCACCGATGGCCAGGAAGCGCACCTGCATGCCCGTGTACCTGGAGTGTTCCTGCCCCAGGAGGGCCAGCCCATCGACATCGATCTGGACCACTCCCAGGTCTTCATCTTCCCACGCTGAGGCGCGGGAAGACGTGTGTTTGAACTTACTCGGCCTGGCTGCCGGGGCGCGCTCGGCGCATGGCCAAGCTGAGGAGAATCACCGGTAGAATCCCCACCACCACGATGGTCAGCGAGGCCGTGGAGGCCTCCGCCAGCCGCTCGTCCGACGCCAGGTTATGGGCGCGAACCGCCAGCGTATCGAAGTTGAACGGCCGCAGGATGATGGTGGCCGGCAGCTCCTTCATGGCATCGACGAAGACCAGAATCCCCGCCGCCAACAGGCTACTGCGCATCAGGGGCGTATGAATGCGTCGCAGCGTGCCCCCTGCGGTTTGGCCCAGGGTGCGCGAGGCGGCATCCATGCTGGGGGTGACCTTGCCCAGGCTGGCTTCCACGGCATTGAACGACACCGCCAGAAAGCGCACCACGTAGGCGTAGATCAGAATGAAGGCCGTGCCGCTGAAGACCAGCCCGATAATCTTGCCGTAGTTGGCGTGCAGCCAGGAGTTGAGGGTGTGGTCCAGCCAGGCAAAGGGAATCAGAATGCCGACCGCCACCACGGAGCCCGGAATGGCGTAGCCCATGGCCGCAATGCGGGTGAACAGGCGTGCGCTAGGGGAGTTGTTGAGGCGTACGCCATAGCTCAGCAGCACCGCCAGCCCCACCGCAATCAGGGCCGCAATGGCCGACAGCGACAGGCTGTTCAGGGCGAAGCCGATGAAGCGCGTGCCGAACAGGCTGTCGCCAATCCGAATCGCCATGTTCAAGAGCAGGCCGCTGGGCAGCAGGAAGCCGATGGTGATGGGCAGCAGGCAGGCCAGAAACGCGCCGGTGGCCTGCCAGCCGCGCAGGCGGTACTCGGGCAGCTGCTGGTAACGGCTGGAGGTATGGAAGTAGCGCCGCTTGCCCCGTGACCAGCGCTCCAGCAGTACCAGCACGATCACGAAGGTCAGCAGGCAGGCCGCCAGCTGTGCGGCTGCCACCGGCTCGCCCAGTCCGAACCAGGTGCGGTAGATACCGGTGGTGAAGGTATCCACGCCAAAGAATTGCACCGCCCCGAACTCATTGAGGGTTTCCATCAGCACCAGCGACACGCCGCCCACCAGCGCAGGTCGCGCCAGGGGCAGGGCCACGGTGCCAAACAGGTGCCACGGCCCGCGCCCCAGCGTGCGTCCCACGTCCAGCACGCACACCGACTGCTCCAGAAACGAGGCCCTGGCCAGCAGGTAGACGTAGGGGTAGAGCACGAAGGTGATCAGCGTGATGGCGCCCCCCAACGAGCGAATGTTGGGAAAGTAGTAGTCGCCCACTCGCCAGTCGAACCACTCCCGCAGCATGCTCTGCAGTGGCCCCGCCACCTGCAGGAAGTCCGTGTAGGCATAGGCGATCACGTAGGTGGGAACGGCCAGCGGCAGCAGCAGCGCCCACTCGAAGATGCGCTTGCCGGGAAAGCGGCACATGACCACCAGCCAGGCGGTTCCCGTGCCAATCACCAAGGTACCGAGGCCTACCCACAGCACCAGCCAGAAGGTATTGCTGAGATAGCGGGGCAGGACGGTACTGGCCAGGTGCTGCCAGATGCCATCGGTGGGCAGCACTATATGGCCCAGAACCACCAGAATCGGCAGTGCCACGGTCAGCGCGATGAGAAACAGCGCAATAGACCAGGGGTTGAGCGACAGCGCAAAGCGTGAAGCGACCCCTGACAGCAGAGCCGATGATGAGCGGCGAGCGGGCGTGGACACGTCGTGATCTCCTTGGACGAGAGGCTGCGTGGCTCGTCAATGCGAAAAAATAGCGGTTGCAAATAGTATCACCTGCGCCGATGGGGTGCAGCTCATCGGCCGCCCATTAAAAAACCCTGCCCGTGGGGCAGGGTCGAGGCGTGTAGCCGTGGGGCTCCTTCAGTGGGCGGTCCAGCCGCCATCCACCATCAGCGCGCTGCCCGTGACCAGCGCAGCACCAGGCGATGCCAGAAACACCACGGGCCCCATCAGGTCCTCCAGCTGGCCCAGACGGCCCAGCGGGATCTTGCCAATGACCTGCTCCTTGAAGCCGGGCTCGGCCAGGAACGGGCGCGTCATGGGCGTTTCCACGAAGGTGGGGCAGAGCGTATTCACCCGAATGCCCCGAGGGCCCAGCTCTACCGCCATGGCCTTGGTCATGCCTTCCACCGCAGCCTTGGAAGCGCAGTACAAGGTGCGGTTGGCGGCGCCCACGTGGCCCATTTGCGATGAGACATGGATGATGCTGCCGCCTGCGGGCATGTGGGCCACGACGGCCTGGGTGAGGAAATAGGTGGCCTTGACGTTGAGGTCCATGACCGCCGCATAGTCCTCCTGGCTGACCTCCTGCAGGGGCTTGGGTCGATTGGTGCCCGCGTTGTTCACCAGGATATCGAAGTGCCTGCCGGCAATGGCCCGTTGCAGGGCCGCGTGGTCGTTGATGTCCAGCGCGATACCTTCCGCCTGCCAGCCAGCGGCTTGCAGGCGGCCAACGGCCTCGTCAAGCGTGGCCGGGTTGCGGGCCACCAGCGTGACGCTGGCGCCCGCGTTGGCCAGCGCGCAGGCGCAGGCAAACCCGATGCCCTGGCTGGCGCCGGTGACCAGCGCCTGCATGCCGTCCAGCCTGAAGCCGGGGGCCTGGGGAAGGTTCATGCGTCCACCGCCGAGGCGTAGGGCACCTCCTGTTTGCCATAGCGGCGCACGCGCTCGTTGGCCTGTTCGGCGTGGCCTGCAAAGCCTTCCAGCATGCAGAGTCGTGAGCAGTAGCTGCCGATCTCAGCCGAGGCTTCATCGGTCAATACCCGCTGATAGGTGCAGGTCTTGAGGAACTTGCCCACCCACAGGCCGCCCGTGTAGCGCGCTGCCTTTTTGGTGGGCAGCGTGTGGTTGGTGCCAATCACCTTGTCCCCATAGGCGACGTTGGTGCGCGGGCCGAGGAACAGCGCGCCGTAGTTGGTCATGTTCTCCAGGTAGAAATCCGGGTCTTCGGTCATGACCTGAACGTGCTCGTAAGCCATCTCGTTGGCCACTTGCAGCATTTCCTCGTGGGTGTCACAGACGATGATTTCTCCATGACTCTCCCAGGCCTGGCGCGCGATATCGGCGGTGGGCAGTTTCTGCAGCAGTTCCTCGATGGCCGCCAGGGTGTCCCGGGCCAGCGCTTCGGAATTGGTCAGCAGGGCAGCGGGGGAGGTTGGGCCATGCTCTGCCTGCCCCAGCAGGTCGGTGGCGCACAGCAAGCCGTCCACGCTCTCGTCGGCAATCACCAGCGTCTCGGTGGGGCCCGCGAACAGGTCGATGCCGACACGGCCATATAGCTGGCGCTTGGCCTCGGCGACGAACGCATTGCCAGGGCCCACCAGCATGTCCACTGGCGCGATGGAGTCGCTGCCGATGGCCATGGCGCCCACGGCCTGAACGCCGCCGAGTACCAGAATCTCATCCGCGCCTGCCAGGTGCATGGCTGCCACGATGGCGGGGTGGGGCTTGCCCTTGTAGGGCGGCGCCGCCGCGATGACGCGTTTCACCCCGGCGACCTTGGCCGTCAGGACGCTCATGTGGGCAGACGCCACCATGGGGTAGGAACCCCCGGGGATATAGCAGCCCACTGCGTTCATCGGCAGATGTTTGTGGCCAAGGATGACGCCGGGGCGGGTTTCGATCTCGACCGGCTGCATGGAGGCCAGCTGCGCCTCGGCAAAGCGACGTATCTGGGCTTGGGCAAAGCGGATGTCGTCCAGATCACGCTCGGACACTTCGCTCATGGCCTGAGCAATCTCGGCTTCGCTCAAACGGAAGTTTTCCGGTGACCAGCCATCGAACTTTTCCGACAGCTCGCGAATGGCGGCGTCGCCTCGGGCCTGGATGTCGGCCAGCGTACGCTCGACGGTTTCGCGTACCTGGCGGTCCGCTTCGGCGCGGGTTTCGAGGGAGGCACCGGCTTTGAGGTGGCGAATCATGACGCTCTCCTGAAAGGATTGTTATTGGGTAGAGTCAGTTGGGTAGGGTCAGCATGATGGAGCAGAATAAGGCTAGGGCCTGTTGCATACGAATGCAAACACTTTTGGAGCATGCTATGTTGAGCCGGATGCGGGTCTTGCAGGCCCCATTTGAAATGCGCCTGCCAGGGCGGGTCGCGCCATGGATTCAGCAGGGCAAGAACAATAAAATCACATGAGGTGAGTGGCCATGAGTACACAGGTAGCCGTCATTGGCGCGGGATTGATTGGGCGTGGGTGGGCGATCGTCTTTGCCCGAGCGGGCGTCACGGTAAGGCTTCATGACGTGGACGAGCAGCAGCTGACGCTGGCCAAGGGGCTCGTGATGGCGTCGCTGTTCGACCTGCAGGACGCCGGATTGATCGACCAGCCGGAGGCCATCGCGGCGCGTATCCACTACTGCGCTGACCTTGCCAGCGCCGTGGCGGACGTCGAGTACGTGCAGGAGTGCGGGCCGGAGAACGTGGCCCTGAAGCAAGCGCTGTACAGCCAGCTGGAAAGCGTCGTGACGCCTGACACGATCCTGGCCAGCTCCACGTCAGGTATCGTGGCGTCGCAGTTTGCAGGCCACTTGCAGCATCCGCAGCGCTGTCTGGTGGCGCACCCCGTCAACCCACCGTATCTGGTGCCGCTGGTGGAAGTCGCACCCTCGGAGCAGACCCATGCCGCGGTGGTCGAACGTACCCTGGTGCTGATGCAGGAAGTGGGGCAGGCGCCCATTCTGGTCAAGCGTGAGGTGCAGGGGTTCATTCTCAATCGGCTGCAGGGCGCTTTGCTCAACGAAGCGCTGCGCCTCTTCCGCGATGGCTATGTGTCCGCCGAGGACCTGGATAAGACGGTCAAACACGGGCTGGGCCTGCGCTGGTCGTTCATGGGGCCTTTCGAGACCATCGACCTGAACGCCCCAGCCGGTGTCGTGGACTACGCCGGGCGCTATGGCCCGCTCTACCGTGACGTGGATACCCAGCGCAGCGCGGCCAACCCCTGGGAGCCCGAAACACTCGAACGCCTGGCGCAGGAGCGTCGCGAGATATTGTCGGAAGCACAGCTGGCCGAACGCCAGGCCTGGCGTGACCGCCGCCTGATGGCGCTGATGGCCCACCAGCGTCAACACGCCTAGCGCGGCGGGTGTCGGGGCCTTGCGACCAACCAGAGGATGAGCATGAAAAAACGGCCCGTGACGTCACGGCAAGTGGCAGAACTGGCGGGGGTGTCGCAGTCGGCGGTCAGTCGCTGCTTCTCTCCCCACGGCAGCATTGCCCCCCAGACCCGGGAAAAGGTATTGGCGGCGGCCCAGCAGTTGGGCTACCGCCCCAATGCCATCGCCCGCTCCTTGATTACGCGTTCGTCGCGCACCATTGCGGTCGTCATGACCCAGCTGGACAACCCGTTCTACGCCCAGATGCTGGAGTATGCCGCGCGGCGGTTTCAGCAGCATGGCTATCACCTGCTGCTGTTCATGAGCAGCAACGAGCAGCAGACGGCGGGCGTCATGGCGGACATTCTGCAGAGCCAGGCAGACGGCATTCTGATGCTGGCAGCGACGCTTTCCTCTTCGCTGGCCAGCGAGTGCGTCTCCCGGGGCATTCCGGTGGTGTTGATCAACCGTACGGTGGCCTTCGAGGGGGTCAGCCAGGTCGCCAGCGATAACTACCGTGGAGGCTATTGGGTGGGTGAGTTTCTGGTCTCTAGCGGTTATCGGCGCATCGCGCTGGTGGCCGGGCTTGCCGACTCTTCTACCAGCAGTCAGCGGCGTGATGGCTTCATGGCGGCGCTGGCGGCGCAGGGTGTCAGCTGTTGGGGGGAGGCATGCGGCGACTATGACTTCGCGACAGCCCAGGCGGCGACCCGCAAGCTGTTCGAGGCGGCGCCCTACCCGGATGCAGTCTTTGCTGCCAATGATCATATGGCCATTGCGGTGATCGATACGCTCAGCGGCGAGCTGGGGCTGCGGGTGCCTGAGGACGTGGCGGTGGTGGGGTTCGACGATATCCCCATGGCGGCCTGGCCGAGCTATCGGCTCACCACCGTTCAACAGTCGGTCGAGCCCATGGTGGACGAGGCGGTGGCTCTGCTGCTGGCGCAAATCGCCAGTGGGCAGGTCGCGGGGGAGCGGAAAGTATTGCCGGTGACGCCCATCGTAAGGGCCAGCGCCCCGGCAACGGGGCGTGGTGTTGCGTCATCTTCATGAAGTTTGCCGCCTTGCACGGCAAGGCGGCAACGCGAGGGCGTCAGCTTAGCCCAGCAGCATGCGGGGCAGGCCGGTGACCAGCCACGGGAAGAACGACATCAATACGCACGCCAGCAGGATCAGCGCCACGAAGGGAACGACCGCTTTGTAAAGGTCGACGATCTCCACCCCAGGCGGTGAAACCCCTTTCAGATAGAAGAGCGCATAGCCAAACGGTGGCGTGAGGAAGGAGGTTTGCAGCACCACGGCCACCATCACCACGAACCACAGCGGATCGACGCCCATTTGCTGAACGATGGGCAGCATGATCGGGAAGCTGAGCAGGACGATGCCCGTCCAGTCCAGGAACATGCCCAGAATGAACACCAGAAACAGCATCATGATCAGCGCGCCGGTGGTGCCGCCCGGCATGGCCAGCAGCAGGTCCTGAATCACCTGCATGCCGCCGCCCCGTGAGAACACCCCGGTGAAGGCGGTCGCGCCCACCAGCACCAGCATGACCATGGTAGTGGTCTTGCCTGCTTCCAGCAGTGTCTTGAAGCAGGTGGAGACCCGGCGGTCACCAAAGATCAAAAACAGGATAAAGGCAATGAACACGCCGATGGCCGAGGCCTCGGTAGCGGTGGCCACGCCGGTGAAGAGCGCGCCGAGTACCCCGAGGATCAGCGACATGGGCGGCACCACGTACTTGCCCAGCATGATCAGCAGTTGCCGAGTGCTGACTTCCGCACGCTCTTCCTTGGGTACCGGAGGGCCATAGGAGGGCTTGAAGTAGCAGATCAGCAGTACGTAGAGCGCGTACATCACCCCCAGCATCAGGCCGGGAATCATCGCCCCTGCAAACAGGGCGCCTACCGATACCGGCGAGTAGCTGGCCATCAGGATCAGCATGATGCTGGGCGGAATCAGGATGCCCAGACAGCCGCTGGCCATGATGACCCCGGTGCTCAGCTCCTTGTTGTAGCCATACTTGAGCATCGGCACCAGCGCAATCATGCCCATGACGGCAATGGAGGCGCCCACGATACCGGTGGTGGCGGCCAGCAGGACAGAGACGATGACCACGGTCAGTGCCAGCCCGCCCCGCAGGTTGGCCAGCAGCAGGCGCATGGCATCGAACATCTTTTCGGTGACCCCGGAATCGTTGAGAAACCGTGCCATCAGGACGAACAGCGGTATGGCAACCAGCACGTAGTTGTCCATGGCGTTGCCGAAGATGTTGTTGATCAGGGTGCCCAGCACTCGCTCGCCAGGGCCGAGAAAAGCGCCGATGACGGCAACGCCGCCGAGCACGAAGGCCAGAGGGTGGCCCATGAACAGGCCGATCAGCAGCCCGCCAAACATCACCAGCGCCAGCAGTTCAGGACTCAGGTTCATGCTGATTTCTCCTCGCGCAACTGCATGATGGCCCGCAGTACGATGGCAATGGCCTGCAGCAGGATGAGGGCAGCCGCCACCACGATAACGCCTTTGATCGGGTAGACGGGAATCGACACCATGCCGTAGGTGGTTTCACCCCGGGTATAGGAGCGTTCGAAGAAGCGCCAGCCGTAGGTCAGCAGCATCCAGATGAAGGGAACGAAGAAAATCACGTAGGCCACGACTTCGATCAGGGCCTGACGCTTGCGTGACAGCAAACGTTTCAACACGTCGACCTCGACATGGGCGTGGTGGCGCAAGCCGTAGGCAGCCATCAGCATGAAGTGGGCACCAAACAGCATCTTGGTAACATCGAACGCCCAGTCGCTGGGGCGGCCGAAGAAAAAGCGTGACGCAATGTCGTACAGGACGATGAGGGTAATGATGGCAATCAATGGCGCGATCAATCGCCCAAACAGCTCATTGATTGCATCGATCGCCTTGGCAATCGCATTCATGGAAGATCTCCGCGGTCAGCACACAAAACCGCCCCGGGCAGCCCGGGGCGGTGCAGAAACGCCTTACAGGCAGGCTTCGATCTCTTCCAGTGAGGGCAGGTTATCCATGGTGCGGCTCATGTTGAAAGGAGCCGAGACGTCACGCCATTTGGCGTAGTCTTCCAGGTAGGTCACCATGGAGTGGTAGACCTTGGCGTGGTCGCTGTTTTCACAGGCGCCGCGCACGATGACCTCGTTGGTGATCTCCTGAATACGGGCCAGGTCTTCGTCAGAGAACTGGTTGATGGTGATGCCTGCATCGATGAACCTTTGGGTGGCATCGGTGGACTCACGCTCGGACCAGGCCAGCGACCAGGCCATGGTGGCGTCGGCGGCAATACGCAGCTTCTGCTGGGTCTCTTCCGACAGCGCGTTCCAGGCGTCGAGGTTGATCATGACACCGAAGACGCTGGCGGACTGGTGCCAGCCAGGCGTGGCCCAGTAGTCGGCCACTTCGGCAAAGCCTGCGTTGTAATCCACGCCGGGGGTGGAGAACTCACCGGCATCGATCACGCCACGTTCGATGGCCTGATAGACTTCGCCGCCGGCCAGGGTTACCTGAGAGCCACCCAGGGCTTCCAGTACGCGTCCCTGGTCACGGCCAGAGAGACGCAGACGCTTGCCTTCCAGGTCGGCAATGCTTTCGATGGGCGTACGGCCCATGAAGCCGGACTCGTTGTTGAGCGCGGCATAGGGCAGGTACATCATGTTGTACTGGCCGTAAATCTCTTCGTACAGTTCACGGCCGCCCCACTGCTGAATCCAGTTGATGTAGTCAACGGCGTTGAACAGGCTGGTGGTGGTGGCCAGCGGCGAGAACGCGGGGTTCAAGCCTGCCCAATAGCCTGGCCAGTCACCGGCGGCTTCGATACTGCCGGTTTCGGTGGCATCGAACACTTCCGTGCCGGGCATCAGCGTACCGCCCGCGCGGAAGTTGATCTGTACTTCGTCTCCCGCCAGCTGGTTGACCAGCTCGGCCCAGTGCTGATCGAGCTTGATCAGGTCGAGGTTTTCGGGCCAGGTGGAGGTCATGGTCCACTGCTCTTGTGCTTGAGCAGTCGTGGTGAGAGCGGCAAATGCGACACCAGCAGCAAGGCTGGTCAAGGAAAATTTTGTAGTCTTTTTCATTATCAATTTCCTGGTACTTTGGCGGTTGGCGTTATTAGTGTTGATTACCTGAAAGCAGGAAAGCACAGCGAGCAGGCCTGACGTTTACGTAAAGTAAAAGCGGCCAAGGCTGTACCGCTAAGCTAGCACACTCCCCCCGCTGCGGCGCAATATCAGAGTTTGCAGGAAGTTAACGCACGCCATGAAACATCGATTGATGTAAAAGTTGTTTAAAAACATTTGGTTGTATCATTATTTAAACGGTTAGGCAGGTCTGGATGGCGCGTTGAAGCGTTGAAAATGTGTGCCTTGTTGTACCAAAGTTGTAAGCAATCGACCCTTGAGGAGCGTGATGAGCGAAGCAAGTGATGACCGCCGCATATCACTACTGGTGGGCCATGCGCGGCGCTGGCAACGCCGCCGTTGGCGGGGGCTCGTGTGGCTCAGCGGGCCTGCCGAGCACGTTCGCCGACTGGCGCTCACGCTGTGGCACGCCCAGCCGTGGCAAGCGCCACTGTGGGTGGGCGACCCGCAGGAAGCCCCCGTGTCGCCTTGCCTGCCCGCAGCCAAAGCGCGCACGCGGCTGGGGGCCGAGCATCAGCTGATCGTCATGGACGTCAGCGGTCGTGACGGGCTGGACCCGGACGCCCTGGGGGCGCTGGCCGGCACGCTGACGGCGGGCGGCATACTGCTGCTGGTAACCCCCGAGCCATGGGGTGAGCGCCCCGACCCGAACTACGCACGGTTTGCCGACCACCCCTGGGAATGGACCGCGCTGAGCAGCTTTTACCTGGCACGTTTGGCGCGCCAGCTGGGTGCTTCGCCTCAGGTGGTGCGCTGGCCGGTGGCTGGCCCGCTGGTGCTGTCCAGGCTGCCCGCCGGGCAGCCCTCGCCACGCCGCCCTGAAGACCCCGCCTGCCTGACGCCCGACCAGGCCCGTGCGGTCACGGCCCTGAGCAAGCTCAAGCGTCGCCGCCCGCTGGTCATCACGGCCGACCGAGGGCGCGGGAAAAGTGCGGCGCTGGGCATTGCCTGTGCGCGCTTGCTGCAACAGGGGAGCTACCCGCGGCTACTGGTCACCGCCCCCAGAGCCAGCGCGTTGGACAGCCTGTTCGAGCGTGTCATGGCGCTGTGCCCTGAGGCGCAGCGCCGCGGCCACGAGGTGCAGCTGCCTGCCACGGGAAGCTCGCTGTGCTTCTTGCCACCCGACCTGCTCGATACCCAGCTGGATCAGGGCACGTTGGGAGGCAACGGGGCGCTGCTGCTGGTGGATGAGGCCGCGGCACTCCCAGCGGCCATGCTGGCCCGCTGGCTGGCCGCGTTCCCGCGTATGGCCTTTGCCACGACGGTGCATGGTTACGAGGGCTCTGGCCGGGGCTTTGCGCTGCGCTTTCGGCAGGTGCTCGAGCGCCAGACGCCCCAGTGGCGGGAGCTGACCCTGGAAACCCCGATTCGCTGGGCAGCCAATGACTCTTTGGAAAGCGTCATTCAACAGGCACTGCTGCTGAACGCGCCGCTGCCTGAGGCCCACGCGCATGGCCTCATCGACGCGCAGACCCTCAGCCTGAACCAGGCACAGCTGGCCGCCAACGAACCGCTGCTGGAGCAGCTGTTTGGCCTGCTGGTGCAGTCGCACTATCGCACCACCCCCAGCGACTTGCGACAGCTGATGGATGGCCCCGGTACGCGGCTGCGCATGGTGATGGCAAGCCAGGGGCACGCCTCGGCTGCTTCCACGGGGGCCACCGATACGGCGCCGCTGGCAGTGCTGGTCACTCGGGAGGAGGGCGGCTTTGACCCGGCGCTGGCCGAACAGGTGGCGCTGGGCCAACGGCGGCCCCAGGGGCATTTGCTGGCCCAGTCCCTGGCGGCTCACGGAGGGCATCGCGAGGCGTTGACCGCCCGCTGGCGCAGGGTGGTGCGCATTGCAGCTCACCCTGAACGGCGCCGCGAAGGGCTGGGGCGCAGGCTGTTGGCAGCCGATATGGCCAGCGCAGCAGAGCAGGGCGTCGCGCTGTATGGCGCCACCTTCGGCGCGGAGGCGGGGCTGCTGTCATTCTGGCTGGCCCTTGGGTTCACTCCGGTACGCCTGGGCGTGACCCGGGAAGCCGCCACGGGGGAGTATGCCATCATGGTCGCCAAGCCGTTGAGCGAGACCGGCCAGGCCGTATTGCACAGTATGCAGCAAGGTTTTGTGGCGTCTTTGCAGGGGCTATTGGCCTTCGAGCTACGCGATTTGCCCGCGCCGGTGGTAGCGCTGCTGCTGTCGGAGCTGCCTGAACGGCCGCTGAGTGCCGTGGAGCGACAAACGATCCACGACGTGGCCTATGCCCATCGCGACCCCGCCCTGGCGCGGGCTGCCTTGCAGGCGCTGGGGCGGGAGGCCAGCCGTGCGCCGCTGGGAGAGGCCCGGCTAGCGCATCAGCAGCTGGTGGCCTGGGCTTACCAGAATCAGCCGCTGGCCGATGCCCCGCGCGAAGCCACGCAGCAACTGCGCCGAGTGACACAGCAGCTGATGACCGCGTCGATGCTTTTCTCGGATGGGCAGGAGCGGTTAAAGTAGCTCGGTTATCGATGACGAAGAGTTTCCATGAACGCACATCTAGAAGCGCTCGCGCCCACGTTGGTGTGGCAGCATTTTCGCACGCTGTGTAATACCCCTCGGCCATCGGGCCACGAGGCAGCGCTGGTCGCCAAGCTGGAAGCCTGGGCCGATGGCCTGGGACTTGCCCATGACCGGGATGCCTTCGGCAACCTGCGTATCCAGAAGCCCGCGTCGCCAGGGTGTGAGGCAGCGCCGGGCATCATCCTGCAGGGGCACCTGGATATGGTGGCGCAGGCCAACGCTGGCCAGGCCCACGATTTCACGCGGGACCCCATTCGCACGGTGGTCAAGGAGGGGTGGCTGCACGCCGAAGGCACCACGCTGGGGGCCGACAATGGCATGGGCGTGGCCGCCATTCTGGCCGTGCTGGAGGACCCGGAACTGACCCACGGGCAGCTGGAAGCGCTGTTCACCCTGGAGGAAGAGACCTCCATGGGTGGGGCGCTCAATCTGGCCGAGCAGTGGCTCGAGGGCTCACTGCTGCTCAACCTCGATAGTGAAGACCGTGGCCAGGTCTACATCGGCTGCGCGGGCGGTGCCGACGTGGTGGTGGATGCCCAGCTGCCTGGTACTGCGCTGCAGCCCGATGAGCAGGTCATCTCGCTCTCCTTGACCGGCCTCAAGGGCGGTCATTCGGGCATGGATATCGACAAGCCGCTGGGCAACGCCAACCGACTGCTGGTACGCGTGCTGTGGGCGCTGGAAGCCTTCGATGCACGGCTGGTGAGCTATCAGGGCGGCACCCTGCGCAATGCCATTCCCCGTGAAGCCTTTGCCCAGGTGGCGCTGCCCGCCGACGATGTCGAGGCCGCGCTGGCCACGGTGGAAACCCTTGCCAGAACGCTCAAGGCGGAGCTGGGAAGCGGTGATCCTGGCCTGGTGCTGACGGCTACGCAAGCGGCCCCTGCCGAGGCCGAACCGCTGACCCGCGACGCCAGCGCCATGCTGCTGGCCGCCTTGCATGCGGCTCCTTGTGGGGTCGAGCGGATGAGCGCCGATGTGCCGGGAGTGGTCGAAACCTCCAACAATCTTGGCGTGCTGAGCGTGGAGCAGGGACGTTTTCACCTCTGCGCGCTGGTGCGCTCGCTGCACGACAGCGCAGCGATGGCCATGGCCGGGCGCTTCCAGGCGCTGTTCGGGCTGATGGGTGCCCGCGTAAAGGTCGAAAATGGTTACCCAGGCTGGGCGCCCAACCCGGAAAGCCCGCTGCTGGCCACCTTCAACACTCGCCATGCGGCGCTGATGGGGCATGCTCCGGAGGTGAAGGTCATTCATGCCGGACTGGAGTGCGGGATTCTGGGCAGCAAGTACCCTCATCTGGACATGATCTCGTTCGGGCCCTTGATTCGCGGGGCTCACTCACCGGACGAGCGCGTCGAAATCGCTTCCGTGGCGGAGTTCTGGGCCATGCTGCGTGATCTGATCGAAACCCTGGCCAGGCAAACCGCCGACTCGGCCAGTCGCCAGGTCTGATCTGCCATGCCCGCCCAGCAACATTGGCGGGCAACAAAAACGGCACCGCAAGGGTGCCGTGGGTGGTGTCTCGGCGGTGCGCCGCCGAGAGGCCTACTTGCCCAGGTAGGCGTTGAGCATCCAGACGGTCTTTTCCTGCTCGCGAATGTAATCGCCCGCCTGAGAAGCGGTACCTTCGTCGTCGGCGTCCGAGGCCAGCGACAGCAGTTCGCGCTGCAGCTCGATCAATGTCTGATATCCGGTGAGCACGCCTTTGACGCAGGTTTTGCCGTCGTGAACGTCCTTGTCTTCCTGAATGCGCGACAGGGCGATGTAGTCGCTGTAGGCGTGGACAGGCTTGTGCCCCAGAGTCAGGATGCGTTCGGCGACTTCGTCCACTTTGGTCAGCAGGTCGGTGTAGAACTCTTCGAACTTGGCATGCAGCTCGAAAAAGTCGTTACCCTTGACGTTCCAGTGGTAGCCCCGCACGTTCATGTAGAAAATCTGGTAGTTGGCCAGTAGATGATTCAGCTTTTCCGCAAGCTGGCTGGCGCTGCCTTCGTGTAGGCCAATGCTGTTGGTATCTTCCATTGTCTGCTCCTCCATCGTTTCGTTTTTTCCAGCTTAAGGCCCTGGTTGGCCAATGCAAAACAGGTTTTTTGCATCGCTACCATAGCGGCCTGCCATGACCGGCGGTGAGCTGGCGACGGCTGACTCATCGCGACTTATCAAGAGATGTTGGCGACCCGGCGATTTTTCAAGGGGGCCGCCGCCGTCAATGGGCCAGCCACAGCCGGGCTATGCTGTCGCAGCGGTCGCTGAGCAGTTCAGCGGTACGCGGCAGGGCGTCTTCCAGGCCCATGGGGCCATCGGCCAGGGCAAAGGCGGCGGTCACGCCTTCATTCAAGCAGGCCTGCCAGCCCTCCCCCAGGCTGCCCGCCAGCACGATGACCGGCTTACCCAGGCGCTGGGCGGCGCGGGCCACGCCAATCGGGGTCTTTCCAGAGAGACTCTGGCCATCCAGGCGGCCTTCGCCGGTGATCACCAGATCCGCCTTGGCCAGCAGGCTGCTCACCTGGGCTTGCTGCATGATCATGTCGATACCCGGCGAGAGTCTGGCGTTCAAGAAGCTGCTGGCGGCAAAGCCCATGCCGCCCGCGGCACCCGCGCCTGGCATGTCTCGGTCATCGCGACCCAGGGCTTCTACGGCGAGCGTGGCAAAGTGCCCCAAAGCGCGGTCGAGGGTGGCCACGTCGTCGGGGCTGGCCCCCTTTTGCGGCCCGAACACGGCGCTGGCACCGCGCTCACCGAGCAGCGGGTTATCCACGTCCACGGCGGCCGTGACGTCCAGGCTGGCCAGCCTCGGGTCCAGGGTGGTGAGGTCCAGCGTGGCCAGCTGCTGCAGGGCAGCCCCACCGGGAGGCAGCGGTTGGTCGTGCTGGTCGAGCAGCCTGGCCCCCAGCGCCTGAAGCATGCCGGCGCCCGCATCGTTGGTGGCGCTACCGCCCAGCAGGAGCAGGGCCTGGGTGGCACCGGCGTCCAGGGCCGCCAGGAGCAGTTCGCCCACGCCATGGGTGCTGGTATGCAGTGCGTTGCGCTCGTCGCTGTTCAAGTGCTGCAGGCCACTGGCTTCTGCCAGCTCGATAAACGCGGTACGCTGCTCGCCAAGCCAGCCCCAGCGGGCCTGGCGGGGTCTGCCCAGGGCATCTTGAACGGTGAGCGTGCGACACTCTGCCTGAGTGGCTGCCATCAAGGCATCCAGGCTGCCCTCGCCGCCATCGGCCAGCGGGCAGAGGTGCGTGATGGCCGAGGGTGCCGCCCGTGTAATGCCGTGTGCCATGGCCTGGGCCGCTTGTTCGGCGCTCAGGGCATCCTTAAAACTATCCGGGCAAAGCAGTACATTCATCGCACAATCTCCTTGAAACGTTGTCTCAGCGTATTGTCGTTCTTTTTCGTGTTAGCCAGCGAGCTTAGCGTGCTGCTGGACCGCACACCAGTCGCACAAAGGGCAAGAGGAATTCACATGAAGGTTATCCCGATCAGCATGACCTGCCTGCTGGCCTTGGCCGGCTGCCAGACAGTGCCAGACCGCTTGCCCCAGGCCGAGCCTGGGCCTGCTGCGGCCTGTGCATTCCCGGTCCATCAGGCAGCCGACTCCCTGGCGGCGGTCACTCGTGCTGTCGATGTGCTGGAAGCGTGGGGCTTTAGCCTGGACGCCACCGACACTCGGCTTGGCCTGGTCAGCGCCTCCCGCGAGCGCGAGCTGGTGGGATATTATGACCGTTATGATTATTACTCCCCCTACGGCAGCGGCTTCCGGCTGTTTGGCGGGATGGGCGTGGGACGCGGCTCCAGCATCGGCCTGGGCGTGGGCGGGCGTTTTGGTGCGGGCGCCGGGCAAACGCCCACGGAAGTGGAGCGTGTATCGGTGCTGGTCAGTGATGCGCAGCTACGCCTGTCTCGGGACATTCGCCGTTTCGATCACTTCGGTGAGCAGCGCGAGGCCTACAGCGCCAGTAACGATGACTTTTGCGGACGCTTTCAAACGGCCTTTCAACAGGCCCAGGGGCAGGGGGGCTTATGAGCCGTTTCATCAAGTGGGGAGCCGCGCTGGTCACACTGCTGTGGCTGGCCGGATGTGCAACGACGCAGCCGCTGGAAAGCCGCGACCTGCACTACCGTGCCGATACCGAGCAGACGTTCCGTGAGGCCGTCGCGATGATGATCGAACAGGGGTATGTGGTGCGCCATGCCGATATGTCCCTGGGGCGGGCGGAAGCGGTGCTGGCCCGCTGGCCCGGCTACCGGTTGCAGCTTCAAGTGAGCGAATCGGGCGGCGGCACGCTGGTGCGGGTATCTGCGCTCAGCGGCAGCCAGCCGATTCCCCCGTACGTGCTGGACCCGTGGCTGGTGGAGTTGCAAAGCAGATTAGGAGAGTTACCGTGACGTGGAAAACAGCCAAACGCTGGGGGTGGATGAAAGGAGCAGCCCTGGGCATGGGGCTTGGGCTGGCCAGTGGTAACGTATGGGCGCACCCCCATGGCTGGATCGATCTCAGCATGCGCGTGATCACCAACGAGGCGGGTGAGGCCACTGGCGTGCATCAAACCTGGCGCATGGATCCGTTTTACAGCCTGGTGGTGTTCGAGGAGCTGCAGCAGGTGCCCGGCGCGTCGCTGGAAGAGGGCCTGGACCAGCTGGGCAGCGATATCCGCGACAATCTGGTGCCCCAGCATTACTTTACCGAGCTGCGTATCAACCGCCAGCGCCTGGCCTTTGGCGAGGTGACGGAGTATACCGCCATGGAGCGGGATGGCCGTTTGACCTTCATGTTCATACTGCCCCTGGAGAGCCCTCAGCCGTTGCAAGGCAACGTGCTGGAGTACCAGGTCTTTGACCCTACCTATTACATCGAAGTGGTGCATGAGGCCGATAACGATGGCCCCAGCAAGGGGGCGCTGGTGTTGAATGGCGAGCCCGCCTGCGAGCTGAGCATCATCGCGGCCGATCCAGACCCCGAACTGGTGCTGCAGGCAGCCCTGCTGGACGTGGACGAAGAGGGTGAGCCGGGCCTGGGCCGCCACTTTGCCGAGACCGGCAGGGTGGATTGCCGCTGACGCAGACGCCTGCTATCGTATATCAATTTGTTACTTTATAACTTTTTTGCCGTGGAGGGAGGATGCCGGTAACACGACAACAGTTGGCCTGGGCAGCAGGCGGTATTCTGTGTGCCATCCTGTTGGTCTGGGTCGTGCAAAGCAATCTGCAGGGCGTCAGCTATCAGTTGTTGGGCTGGCAGCGCGACTTGCATCGCAGCCTGACGCTGGCCATCACGGAACTCTCCCGCACGCCGTCTACGGGTGCGTGGATGACGCTGCTGGGAGTCAGCTTCGCCTATGGCGTGTTTCATGCTGCGGGGCCTGGTCATGGCAAGGCGGTGCTGGCCACTTACCTGGCTTCCCATGGGGGAGCGACCCGGCGTGCACTGGGGCTGTCGTTTGCGGCTTCCTTGCTGCAGGGTGTGACGGCCATCGTCATGGTCGTGGTGCTGGTGCACGGACTGGGGTGGGTCACTCGGCAGGCCATGGGGAGCGTGGTCTGGGTGGAACAGGCGAGCTTTCTGCTGGTGGCGCTGCTGGGCGTCTGGCTATGCTGGCGTGCCATCAGGCAACTGCGCCACGCCCATCGTGCGCAGGCGCCGGTGGCCGAGCCCCACCATCATGAGCACAGCCACAGCCACAGCCACGATCATGCCCACTGCTGCGGCGGAGCCCACCATATCGAGCCACAGCAGGCGCTGGAGTGGCGTACTGCGTTGATGACGGTGGGGGCCATTGGCATGCGCCCCTGTACCGGGGCCGTGTTGATGCTGGGGGCTGCCAGCCTGCTGGGGCAGTTCCATGTGGGGGTGGCCTCGGTGCTGGTCATGTCGCTCGGTACCGGTATCACCGTTTCGGCGCTGGCCATGGCCAGTATCGTGGCGCGGGGCTGGGCGACACGGCGGCTGGAACGACAGCAGAGCCAGCAAGTGGTGGAGAAAGTCGCGGGATGGGTCGCCCTCACGGGGGGCGCGCTGATCGTGGCGCTGGGCGTCTCCTTGTCGTTGGCGGGAGCAGCGCAGCCTGCCAGCGGCCCGCTGCTGAGCGAGCCGCCGAGTCGCAGTGTACTGCCCGGCGGCTGAGGCAGCCTAGACGCTCAAGCCATTGATCAGGGCGAGCAGCTGTTCACGCTGCTTGCCCTGGCCGGGAAGCTCATACGGCTCAGGCGTGCCGTTGCCCCATACCGGGGCTGGCCAGCTGGCATCGTCGCGGTAGCGGATCACTACGTGAAGGTGCAGTTGGCTCACCACATTGCCCAGGGTGGCGATATTGAGTTTGTCGCCGTGATAGGCCTCTTTCATGGCCGCTCCCAGGGCCGAAGCTTCTCGCCACAGCTGGGCCTGGTCTGTGTCGCTTAGCTCGAAGACTTCGCTGACATCGTTGACGCGGGGCACCAGCACCACCCAAGGGTAACGGGCATCGTTCATGAGCAGCACACGACACAGGGGCAAGTCGGCCAGTGGGAAAGTGTCTGCTTCCAGGCGAGGGTCGAGAATCAGGTCGGCCAAGTGACGTCTCCAGGTGGGGCTTGATGGCAAGCGTAGGTTCAAGGCTGCAGCATAGCAGGCGAAATACCGAAAATCTGTTACGCTAAGACGGGAGCCGCTTCGTTCTCGACGAAGGGAGGCTCGAAGGCGACATCACTTGTTAAGGAGAACATGATGAAAAAATTACTGGCGACAAGTTTTATCCTGCTGATCACTGCCGGTGCGCTGGCGGGCTGTAATACCGTGGCAGGCGCAGGCCAGGATGTTCAGGAAGGTGGTCGTGCCGTTCAGGATGCCGCTAGCTGATCAAGGCGGGCTTTGAGCAAGCAAGGGTCAGGCAGTCATGCCTGACCCTTGCTTTTAGAGGACGACCATTAAGCGCTTTTCTTGAGGAACACGCATGCCACTTCCCCGTTTCACCTTCCGACATACACGTGCCCTGACGGCACTGCTGGCTGCCTTGCTGCTGGCCGCTTGTACGTCCCAGGCTCCCAGTGAACCAGCTCCCGAACCTCCCGTGGTCGGCAGCGCGCCGGTGGACGCCGAGGCGGTCTGTGATGCCGATGCCGTGGCCCATGCCATTGGCTCGCCTTTCGACGAAGCCCTTGTCGAAGCGCTGCGCGACGAGAGCGGTTCCCGGCATGTGCGGGTATTGCGGCCTGACAGCGCGGCGACCATGGATTACCGGGAAGATCGTTTGAACATTGTGTTGGGCAGTGACGAACTGATCGAGGCCGTGCGCTGCGGCTAACGCAGTATCAGCCATACGCAGGCAGCGGTGAGCACCCCCATGGTGATGTTGAAGGCCCGCCATGCCCGGTCGCTCTTGATCCATTGCCCGATGGCGCTGCCAAACGCGGCCCAGAGGGCAATGCAGGGTAGCGCGACCAGTTCGGCAAAGCTTGCCAATACCAGGGCGTTCACCACGGGCTGCCCGCTCTGCGGCAAAAAGCTGGCCATGAGGGCCAGTCCCATCACCCACGCTTTCGGATTGGCGAACTGAAACATGGCAGCCTGCCAGAAGGTGAGCGGCACACTGCGCTGCTGGCGGTTCAGGTTGGGCGGCGGTGCCGTGGCGATCTTCCAGGCCAGGTACAGCAAGTAGCCGCTGCCTGCCCAGCGCAGCAGGTTCTGCACCACGGGAAAGCGTTCGAACAGAACGCCAAGCCCCAGCGCTATGGCCGAGAACAGCAAAAAACAGCCGCCCAGAATGCCCCACATGTGAGGCAGCGTGCGCCGAAAGCCAAAGTTGGCCCCGGAGGCGGTCAGCATGAGGTTGTTAGGCCCTGGGGTGAGTGTCATGGACATCATGTAAAGCGCTGCCGGGCCCAATACTAGCCATTCACTGTTCATTTTGTACCCATACAATTTTTGGTTTGAGTTGTTTTGCCTGCCTGATTTCCAGCATAATTGCCCCTTGATCACCGTCAAAGGTTTTTATTGTCACCATGACAATTTGGGTGCCACATATTGATTCGCATAGCGGTCCTCGCTATCGCGCCATTGCGCTGGCCATCGGAGAGGCCATCCAGCGGGGTGAGCTGGCGCCCGGTACGCGCTTGCCACCTCAGCGGCATCTGGCCGATGTGTTGGGCGTCACGGTAGGTACGGTCACCCGCGGCTATGCCGAAGCAGAGCACCGCGGCTGGGTCACGGCTCGTGTGGGCAGTGGCACCTATGTCAAGCCGCTCCAAGCTCGCCACGTCTTCGATACGCTCCATGAGCGGGAGAGCGGTCTGACCGACCTCAGCTTGAGCCTGCCGCCGCCCCATCCATTGAGAGCCCAGGCGCTGAGTACGGCGCTGCAGGCCCTGAGCAGCGAACCGGACGTGCTGAAACGCGGAATTACCTACTCCGGGGCGCAAGGGAGCGAGCACCATCGCCAGCTGCTGGCACGCTGGCTGGGCCGGCTTGGCATGGCCCTGGCGGCCGACGAACTGCTGGTGACCCAGGGTGGGCAGCATGCCATCAGCCTGGTGCTGAGCACCCTGCTGCGCCCCGGCGAGCTGGTCGCCGCCGACGCCCTGACCTATCCCGGCGCCATCAGCGCTGCGCAGCAGGCCCATCTGAAAATGGTCGGTATCCCCTTCGACCAGGAGGGCATGAGCATGGCAGCGCTGGAGGCGCAGTGCGCGCGCCAGCCGCCACGGCTGATCTATCTGACCCCCGATCAGAACAACCCGACGGGCACCTGCCTCAGCGAAGAGCGCCGCACCCAGCTGGTGGCGCTAGCCCGGCGATACGATATATGGCTACTGGAAGATGGCGTTCAGTACCTGCCGGTAGAGCAGCGCGGTACGCCGCTCTACCAGCTGGCCCCGGAGCGCACGCTGTTCGTGTTCAGCACGGCCAAGGTGCTGGCGGGTGGCCTGCGTATCGGCGTGCTGCGTGCACCGCCAGCGCTATTGGAGCGGCTTGCGGCGGGGGTGCGGGCGCAAAGCTGGATGGTGCCGCCGCTGATGGTGGATGTTGTCTGCCACTGGATTGCTCAGCCAGCGGCCAGCGAGTTGCTGGCCTGGCAAACCGGTGAGTTGACGGCCCGCCAGACGCTTGCCGAACAGCTCCTGGCAGGCTATGCCCTGGGCCGTCGGCCATCTGGAAGCAATGTGTGGCTGGCGCTGCCCGAGGGCGTGCGTGCCCTGGAGCTGTGTACGCGGCTTCAGCAGGAGGGAGTCAAGGTGGAGAGCGCCGAGCCTTTCTGCGTGGGCAGTGCCCCGGCACCTCAGGCCATACGCATCTGTATCGGTGCAGCACCGGACCAGACCGCCCTGGTGTCGGCGCTGAACACCGTACGTGCCAGCCTGGCGCAGCCGCCGCTGGCCACCACCACCGTTTGATGCCAGGGCCCGTGGCCAGCCGCCTCACTCGTAACGATCTTTCCAGCGCTGTCGCGCTACCTGCTCCTTGAGCATCTCCAGGATATCCAGCAGCACCTGCTCGGTTACCTGCTGGCTACCCTGGTCGACCTGCAGCCAGCTATCGAAGCCGCTGTCGGCGGTCTGCTCCAACAGTCGGCGAAAGGCCGGGGAGTGCAGCTGTTGGGCAATCTCGTCCACCAGCCGCTGGGCAACGCCGCTCAGCGACGCTTCCAGGGCGCTGGATGCCGCGTGCCCCATGGGCAGGCGCTGCAGGCGACGGATCTCCGGGCTTTCGCGCAGCGTACGGCTGACCAGCTCGCTGATGGCGGTCTGGATGGCGCTGCGGTTCTGCTGATAGGCCTGCCCTGCGGTGGCTTCCAGGCGCTGGGTGATCTCATGGATCAGCTGGCGTTTGCGCGGCATGATGACCCGCTCGATGACCCGCTCCGAGAGGGAGTCGCTGGACGTGATCTGCTGTTGAACGTTGCCTAGCAGGCGCAGAGCGATACGGTCCGAGAGCTCTTCCAGCAGAATGTCGTAATACTTGGCAAAGAAGCGGTAGAGCGGCCACTGGGTGACCGTGATGAGACCAAGCCGATGCAAGCGGTGCAGCAGCGACACCACACGCAGGATGCGCAGCAGCCGGAAACCGCCCACCGGAATACAGCCCAGTACGTCGTACCAGTGGACGAACGGGTAGAAAAACCAGCGGTGATAGCGCCGTTCGGCGATGGCCACCGTCCAGCCCAGCAGGACATCGGCCACGAACAGGCCGACAAACATCAGGTCGATGGTGGTGAAGCGGCTATGGATCGTCGTGTCGTAGGCCGCATGGGCGCTCGGGGCCATGGCGGCGAAGGCTTGATTGAGCGGCTCGATCAGAAACAGCGAGTCGAACAGCAGCAGGCCCAAATTGACGGCCACTGCCGTCAGGATCAGCAAATCCCAGCCGATATGTGCGTATTCGACCCCCTTGGGCAGATGGGGGTAGCGCCGCCTGATGGGCATGGTGACTCCTTGTCATGACGAATAGGGCAGCGACTAGCGCTGCCGGTGATGCTGCTGGGCCCGCTCCTCTTCCTGTTCGGCCTGCTTGCGCAGCTTCTTGCGCAGGGCGGCTTTTTCGAAGCGCAGCTTCTGTAGCGGCGTCTCCAGTGCCAGCGGCGGCACGCGAGCCGGTTTGCCCTGCTCGTCCACGGCCACCATGGTCAGGTAGCAGCTGTTGGTGTGGCGTATCAGCTTGGCGCGAATGTCTTCCGCCACCACTTTGATGCCGATTTCCATGGAGGAGCGGCCAACGTGATTGACGCTGGCCAAAAAGGTGACCAGCTCACCCACATGGATGGGCTGCTTGAACAGGACCTGATCCACCGAGAGCGTCACCACGTAGTGGCCCGAGTAGCGGCTGGCACAGGCATAAGCCACCTCGTCCAGCTTCTTCAGGATAGCACCGCCATGCACTTTGCCACTGAAATTGGCCATGTCGGGGGTCATCAGGACCGTCATGGACAGTTCGTGCTGGCCAGGCAGTGGGCTGTGTTCAAGCGTCGTGTCGGTCATGGAGATCACCTTGTGAAAGCCAAAAAATACCCGCCCCCTGGCGCGCTGGCCGAGTGGGGCGGGTGGTCAACAGCGTAGCGGGTGGCTTAGAACCAGACCAGCCCTATCGAGATGATCGCGCCGGTAATGAACAGCTGGATCAGACAGAAGCCCATGATGTCCTTGGCCTTGAGCCCGGCAATGGCCAGTACCGGCAGCGCCCAGAAGGGTTGCAGCAGGTTGGTCCAGGCGTCGCCCCAGGCAACCGCCATGGCGACCCGAGCGATATCCGCTCCGAGTGCTTCGGCTGCCGGTAGCATGACCGGTGCTTGAACGGCCCACTGGCCGCCGCCGGAGGGCACGAACAGGTTGACGATACCGGCGCTGATGAACGACCAGAACGGCAGCGAGTTAGCCGTGGCAAACGAGACCAGCCACTCCGACATGCTCTGCGCCAGGCCCGACTGCACCATGATGGCCATGATCCCCGCATAGAAAGGGAACTGGATGACGATGCCCGCGCCGCCCTTGATGGCTTCGTTCAGGCTGGTAAGCAGGTTGCGCGGCGTGCGGTGCAGCACGATCGCCAGGAACAGGAACATGAAATTCACCACGTTCAGGTTCAGGCTGCCGCCGCGCAGCAGGAAGTGGTCCAGCAAGAACAGCAGGCCAGGTACACCCACCAGCAGGGCCAGCGGCATGCTGTTTTCGAGCTTTTCGGCAGGACGGGTAATGCGACCGACGGGCTCGGGCTCGTCATCCAGCAGCCTGGGGTCTACATACACGCTGTCCTTTTCATCCGGCAGCATCAGACGATTGACCAGCGGTACGGCAATGAACAGACACACCACGATGGCCAGGTTGAAGAAGGCAAAAATCGTCGAGCTGGTACTGATGACGCCGATCTGATCGGCAGAGAAATGCCCCTCGGTGGCGATGGTGAGCGGCACCGAGCCTGCGAGCCCGCCGTGCCAGACCACGAAGCCGGAGTAGGCGCTGGCCACCAGCAGGCGATAGTCCACCTTGATCAGGCGGGCCAGTTCCTTGGCGAACAGGGCCCCGACGACCAGGCCGAAGCCCCAGTTGATCCAGCTGGCGGCCAGCGAGACCAGGGTGACCAGAATGATGGCCCCGCCCGGCGTTTTGGCGGTACCGGCAATTTTCTGCAGGATGCGCTTGACCGGCGGCGAGCTGGCCAGCATGAAGCCGGTGACCAGCACCAGCAGCATCTGCATGGAGAAGGTCAGCAGTCCCCAGAAGCCATCTCCCCACATGCGCAGTACGGCCAGGGGCGTTTGTCGCTCGACGGCGATGGCCGCTACCGCCGCTACCAGTGTCAGCAGCAGCACAAATATATACGGGTCGGGTAAATAGCGTTCGACCAGCTTGACCGCCGGTTTCGAGATGAGTTTTAGCATGGAGTGCTCTCTTTATTCGTTATTAGGAAGTGCGCGGCTAATATACGGCGGTGCGGCATAATTTTCACCCCTCGACGACTCACGGAGCGGCCCCCTCAAGCTCACGTTAGCGTAATTGGCCAAAGCCGCCCGTTGTGGGCTTCAACGCTAGCTTAGCGAGCTGGATGGTCGCACCACCGGGTGCGCCGGTAGTGGCGGTAATAGAGAATCAGCACCAGCGAACGTGTCACGGTGAACAGGGTGAGTGCCAGCCACAGGCCATGATTGCCAGCATCCTGCAGCCACCACCAGCAGGGCAGGTAGACGGCCAGCCCGGCAAAGATGCTGTTACGCATTTGGCTGACGGCGGTGGTGCCAATGAAAACGCCGTCCAGCAGGTAGCTCCACACGGCGATCAACGGCATCAGCACCATCCAGGGCAGATAGACGGCGGCCACCGCGCGCACTTCTTCCAGCCCGGTGAGCAGGGCAATCAGCTGGTTGCCGAACAGGGCAAACAGCAGGGCGGCGGCCCCGGCGGTCCAGAAGGAGAAGCGTGCCGTGGCCCGGACGGTGGCGGCGAATGCTGGCCAATCACGGCGCCCGTAGGCTCTGCCCACCAGCGATTCTGCGGCGTGGGCAAAGCCATCCAGAGCGTAGCTGGTCAGCATGATGAACTGCAGCAGCACGGCGTTGGCGGCCAGCACGGTATCCCCCTGGCGAGCCCCCTGAGCGGTGAAGAATGCCATGGCGAACAGCAGCCCCAGTGTGCGCACGAACAGGTTGGCGTTGACATTGAACAGCGCCGCATAGGCGTTCCATGCCAGCAGCCGCTGGCGCTGAAAGTGGCCCTCGAGAAGCCCCAGTTGGCGCATCACCAGATAACCGCCAAACGCCAGCGCGCTGTAGTCGGCCAGCACGCTGGCCAGCGCAACGCCGTTACTGGTCATGCCCAGCCCCACCACGAACCAAACGTCCAGAAGGATGTTCACACCGTTGGTCAGCAGCAGGATCATCAGCGTCACTCGGGAATTCTGCTGCCCCAGAAACCAGCCCAGGATGGCATAGTTGGCCAGCACGGCAGGGGCCGACCAGAGTCGGATTTCAGCGTATTCCCGGGCCAGCGGGGTGGCCTCGGCGCTGCCGTCCAGCAGCCACAGCCCCAGCGAGATCAAGGGGGAGCCCAGCAGGATCAGCAGCACGCCAATCCCGGCGGCGATGATCAGCGACTGGCCCAGCAGGTTGCGTACATCGCTTGGTGCATCGCGCCCCATGGCTTGCGCCACCAGGCCAGTGGTGCCCATGCGCAGGAACCCGAAGCCCCAATAGAGAAAGCTGAACAGGGTGGCCCCCAGCGTGACGCCTGCCAGGTAGCGGGGGTCGGGCAGGTGGCCCACCACGGCGGTATCCACCAGTCCCAGCAGCGGGACGGTGATGTTGGAGAGGATGATGGGCCAGGCTAACGCCCAGATACGCACGGGTCAGGCTGCAGTGATGATGCGATACTTCTCCATCAGCTGTTCCTGAGTCTCGGGACGTTCCGGGTCCAGAGGAATACAGTCGACCGGGCAAACCTGCTGGCACTGAGGCTCGTCGAAGTGGCCAACGCACTCGGTGCACAGGTTGGGGTTGATGACATAAATCTCCTCGCCGGGAGAAATGGCATCGTTGGGGCATTCGGGTTCACAGACGTCGCAGTTAATGCATTCGTCAGTAATCATCAGGGCCATGGGCATACCTCACGAATGGCGGAACACTCGGGCGGTGATATACCCGAGTGTTTTACTCAACAATAGCGATGGTTAACCAGTGTAGTGCTTACGCAGCGCCTCTGCGACCTGCGGATGCACCAGTGCTGAAATATCGCCGCCCAGCTTGGCGATTTCACGCACGATGGTCGAAGAGATGTAGGAGTTTTCCACCGCAGGCGTCAGAAAGACACTTTCCAGCTCGGGGTTCTGGGCGCGATTCATGTTGGCCAGCTGTAGCTCGTACTCGAAATCCGAGACGGCGCGCAGGCCGCGCAGAATGATCGTCGCGCCCTGTTCGTGCATCATGGTGGTGAGCAGCGACGAGAAGCCGATCACCGACACGTTCTCCAGCGAGGCGCACACCTCCTGAGCCAGCGCAATGCGGGTCGGCAGCTCCAGGGCGGGGCGTTTGCCGGGGCTGGCCGCCACGGCGATGACCACCTGATCGAACATGCGCGCACCCCGCTCGATGAGATCGAAGTGGCCATTGGTGATGGGGTCGAAGGTGCCGGGGTAGACCGCGATATTGCGGCGTGGGGCGCTCATGACTGCCCCTCGCCGTTCAGTGAGCCAAACGGGTTGTCGACGTTCAGCGATACCGCCTGGTGGTAGCCGGGGATATGAATGCGGTCTGCCTGGATATCCAGCTCCGGGCCTTCCAGCACGGCTTCGCCAAACTGGTAGCGCGGGGCGTAGTGGCCCTTGTCCGCCTGGCTGAGATACGCGGCGGCCTGGGCACGCACGGTTTCCCGCTTGGCTTTCCAGGCCTCCACGGCAGCGCTGCCATGGCGCTGGAGGAGCAGCCGCTCGGTGACCTGGGGGGACAGCACCACGCCGGTGGCGTTATTGCCACCAAACCCTTTGGCGTTGATGAAGGCCGCATCGGCGCTGAACGCCTGGGGCGTCGTGGAAAAGCGCAGCCGCTCGGCATAGACGTCATCGGCTACTGCATCCAGGGTGGGAATGCCCGGCAGCAGGCCGTGGGCGAAGCTGCCCAGTGCGCTGGCCAGTTGATCGCCCGCCGCAGAGCCCTGGGAGTGGCCAATGAACGCCTTGATGGCTACCACCGGCCACTGCTCGATTCCGTTCGCGCGGGCAATCTCATCGAATACATGGGATTCCGTGGTGCGGTTCTTCGGCGTACTGGTGCCATGGGCATGCAGATAGGTACGCTCCTTGAGCGCGGTCTCTCCCAGCATGTTCCTGACCAGCGCCGCAGCCTTGCCCAGCGTGATGTAGTTGCCGATCCCGGGTGCCGAAATGGAGCGCTTGAAACCGTCGGCGTTGACGAACACGTCAGGGACGGCTCCCAGAATGTCGGCCCCCAGCTCCAGGGCCAGCGCATCGTCCATCAACAGCACGAACTGGCTGGCTTCGGCCATGGTGAAGCCGCAGTTGCGGGCAAACGGGCGGCAGGCGCGCTGGTAGTCGGCATCGGTGAGCAGGGTCAGGGCGTCCAGGGCTTTCAAGCTGGCGTCGTCTGCCAGCGCGCCCATGGCCCGAAAGCCTTCGATGATCTCGGGGGTGATCGGCGCATCGGCGGTGCCGACCATGACCACTCGGCGGCGTCCGGCGCGAATGTCGTCGATGCCCAGGCGCAGGTTGTAGAGGAAGCTGGCGCAGGCGCCCAGGGCCGCGCCGGTGCCGCCCACGCTGCCCAGTACATAGGCATTGAGGAAATCGGCCGGCATCTGCCCATACCCCAAGGGCATCTGCTTGGACGTTGCGCGCTGCCCGCTGACCAGGCTTTTCAGCAGCCCGCCCCAGCCTTCGTCATCCAATTGGCCAATCGAATTGCCCGCATAGACGGCGATATGGTCAGGGTTGAGCTGCTGGCGCAGGGTCTCCCAGTCAAGGCCACTGGCGCCGAGGCAGTCGCTGGCCCCGAAAATGGCCATGGCCAACCCGCGCGGATGATGCACGCTGCGGTACAGGCTGGCCGGGTCGAACCCGGAGGGCAGCTGTGCGGCGGCCTGAACCTTGGGTTCCTGGGCATCGGGTAGCAGGACCTCCAGCATGCCTGCCGGCAGGGTCACTTCTACCTCTCGTGCATCCAGCTCGCGTACTTCCCAGCCTTCCGGCAGTTGCTCGGGCAGTTGCCGACGGCGCAGGGTGACGCGCACGGGCTCTGCCAACGCCAGTTCTGCACGGCGGTTGGCAGGTAGGCCCGGCGCCTGGAAGCGGGGGTCCTCGTTCCGACGGATCAAGGTGTGGTCGAGCACCTGCTCACGCAGCAGGCTGGCAGGCGAGTCAATAGGCTGGCCTGTGCTGTCTTGCCATCCATGGTCGGAGTGCTCGGCAAGACGCATGAGCGCGGCCAAGCCTTCCAGTGTCTGGCGCTGCTGATCGGCTGGTAAAGCATCAAGCACGGTGCGGCGGAAGGCCTGATGGCCCGAGGTTCTGCCGGCGGGATTGATGCCGCCCATGCCGACAATCACCGGTAAGTGTGACAAGCCGGGTTCCTCGTGGTGCGGTGGTGTTTAATGACAGTTATCGCCAGGGGGCCCTTTCATGGCGCCTTACCTGAACTTAATAGTGAGCTTGAACATCGACTCTGGCGTGATCATAGCACCGGGCGAGCAACGGCGTCATGCCGCGCAGCCGGGAGACTGGTAGAATCACGTTTTTTTCATGCAGGGGATGTCATGCAGCACACCTCACGATCGGTGACTTCCAATCAACCGGGCCCACACCAGGATGTGGTGCGGCGCGTTGAGCGTGCCTTGGCGCATCCGCTGCGCAAACCCATCGCCGACCATACTCGCCTGGCTTTCGAGCAGGCGGAGGCCTGGCGGCGACAGCATCCCGCACCGTTGATCATCGATGCAGGATGCGGGGTCGGGCTATCGACCCGCCGTTTGGCGCAGAGGTTCCCTGATCACTGTGTGATCGGCGTTGACCGCAGCGCAGATCGGCTGGGGCGAGATCACGGCGAGCTGCCGGGCAATGCGCTGCTGGTGCGCGCTGACCTGGTGGATTTCTGGCGTTTGGCGCGGGAAGCCCAGTGGGCGTCTGCGCGTCATTATCTGCTCTATCCCAACCCTTACCCCAAGTCGGCCCACTTGAAAATGCGCTGGCATGGTCACCCGGTTTTCCCCACACTGTTGGCGCTGGGTGGGCGGCTGGAGCTGCGCTCGAACTGGGACCTCTACGTGGAGGAGTTTGCCCAGGCCGTACAGGTGGTCACCGGTCGCGAGGCGGCGGTGGCACAAGTAACGCCCAGCGGCGATTATCTGACGCCGTTCGAAGCCAAGTATGATCAAAGTGGCCAGGCGCTATGGCGCTTGACCATCGATTTAGAGCGGCCGTAGCGAGTCTCTTCCTGAGCATGGCCAGCGTTTTCCACGATGAATCTGTATTGATACTGTGTACTGAGGTAGTCCAACGTGACGTGTTTTTTTAATTTACCTGCGCGCTGGCTGCGTGGCAGTGTCGTGGCGGGTATCGCCAGTGCCGCGCTCTGCGCCAGTACCTCCCTGTGGGCGGATTTCACTCGGTTGAGCCAGCTGGAAGCCAAAGGGTTTTCGGTGAGTGCCGAGGCGCGCCTGCTGGAGGGTGGCAGCCCCGGTGACCTGCTGCTGGGAAGCCTGAACCCCGAGCGTCAGCTGGCGCCTGCGTCGGTGACCAAAGCCTATATGGCGGCCGCGCTGCTCAACCGCTTTGGCCCTCAACACCGCTTTACCAGCCAGCTGGTGAGCACCGCGCCCGTGGAGAATGGCGTGCTCCGTGGTGACCTGGTGTTCGAGGGCGGCGGTGACCCCGGACTGACCAGCGAAGACCTCTGGCGGCTGGTGCAGCGCCTGCAGCTGGCCGGCGTCGAGCATGTGGACGGCGCGCTGGTGGTCAGCCAGTGGCGCTTTGGCCCGGTGGAGTGCATCACCACCGACCGCTGCAACGCACGCACGCGGGTCGCCAATGCCTACAGTGCGCCGCTGACCTCGGCGGGGGTCAACTTTGGCACCTGGTGCGTCAACGTGGCGCCCGCCACCACTGCCGGTCAGCCTGCGCGCACGGGCTTGTGCGACAGCACCGCGCCGCTGATCGTGATCGACAATCAGGTCGTCACACGTCCGGCCAATAGCGGTACGGAAATCAGCGCAGAGCGGATCACCGATGAGCGTGGCGACGTCATGCGCCTGACGGGACAGATTTCCACCAACGCGGCGGCCCGGGATGTCTATCGTGGGGCTGGCGATGCGGCAGAGCAAACGGCACAGCTTCTGCTGGCCATGCTGAATCAGGCGGGGGTGACGGTACGTGACCCTTGGCGAGTGGGCTCGACGCGTCCGCCCAGCGAAGCGCGTCGTCTGGCCGCCGTCGACGGTCAGCCGTTGCAGGAGCTGCTGCTGCGGACGATGAACTATTCCAACAACTACATGGCCGATGTGCTGGCGCTGAACCTGGTGGAAACGCCCCAGGCACAGCTGCGTCAGGCGGGCCAGGCCATCGAGGCCTATGCCCAGGGGCTGTCTGGCCACGGCCCGATCACGCTTTCCAGCGGTAGCGGCTTGACCACGGACAACCGCACGTCTGCCCATGGTACCAACGTGATGCTGGAAGACATGTATCGTCAGAGCGCGCTGTTTCCGAGCTTCGTGGCATCGTTTCAGTCGCCTGCCAACGGAGTGATGCGCTTCATTCGCCGCGGTTCGCCCACGTTCCAGAATAACGTCATGCTCAAGACCGGTACGCTGAATCAACCCTTTGCCGTGCGCGCAGTGGCGGGCTATTTCCGCACGGCGCAAGGGCGCTGGGGAGTCTTCAGCGTACTGGTCAACGGCAGCGGCAGTACCCCTTATCTGAGCTGGCCGGAAGTGCTCGACCCGCTCTCCCTGGATCTGGATGCCATGATCCTGGCTCATTAATCAACGTGCAGACGAGACAACGGGCATGAAGCCACAACACACCGGGTTAACCCATCTGGTTCACTCCACGCGCTACTCATGGAAAGGCCTGAAGGCCGCGTTTCGTAACGAAGCCGCCTTCCGTCAAGAGTTGGCCATTGCCGCCGTACTGCTGCCGTTTGCCTGGTGGATCGGCGAGGGCCCGGTCAGCTGGCTGCTGCTGGTGGGCAGCCTGCTGCTGGTACTGATTGTGGAGCTGTTGAACAGCGCCATCGAGAATGTGGTGGACCGTATCGGCACCGAACACCACGAACTCTCTGGCCGTGCCAAGGATATCGGCTCGGCGGCGGTCATGCTGTCACTCATCATGGCGGGGCTCACCTGGGGCCTGTTAGGCTGGGAGAAGTGGCTGGGCTGACCCGCTCCCATGGCCCAGGCAAGCAATGAAAGGCCCCAGCAATGACCGACAAGCAATGAGTCGTGTCACTTCGACGTGCGTTAGGCGCAGAGGTAGATATGCAGACACCGCAGGCTCTCTTTTCCACCACCACGCTGCCTGACGCACTGTCAGGCCCGGCCGCCGACGCTCGGCAGCGCCTCGTAGATGCCCTGACACAGGCCGACAACTTGGCCTCGATGACCGGCAAGGCACTGCCTTCCGGGCCATGGCATGACCTGCCAGAGGCGCGTCGTGAAGCGCTGGCCCGCGTGGTGACGGTCTCGACGTTCGCATTGGAAACCCTGGCGCGCTTTCCCCACTGGCTGGCCGAGCTGGAGGCTTCTGGGGAGCTGGACCGCGCTCCCGACAAGGCGACGCTCGTGCAGTGGCTGCACGACGCCCTGGCAGGCTGCGAGGAGGAAGAGAACCTGCAGCGTACCCTGCGCCGCTTTCGCCGTGCCCGTATGCTGGGCATCGTCTGGCGTGACCTGAATCGGCCTGCAGGCGCCACCATGTGGCAGACGGCGCAGTCGGTTTCCTGGCTGGCAGAAGTGTGCATTGAGGCGGCACTGGGTTGGCTGGAAAACTTTTACGCCTCCCGATGGGGGCTGCCTGACGGGCGAAGTGATGGCTCACCCCAGCGCCTGGTGGTGCTGGGCATGGGCAAGCTGGGCGCGGGCGAGCTGAACCTCTCCTCCGATATCGACCTGATCTTTGCTTTCCCCGAAAAAGGCGAAACCCAGGGAGGGCGCAAACCCCTCGAGCATCAGGAGTATTTTACCAAGCTCGGCCAGCGCTTGATTGCTGCCCTGGATGCCATGACGGCTGACGGCTTCGTGTTTCGCGTGGACATGCGTCTGCGCCCGTTGGGCGACGGTGGACCGCTGGTGGGCAGCTTCTCGATGCTGGACAGCTATTATCAGGATCAGGGGCGTGAGTGGGAGCGTTACGCCATGCTCAAGGCGCGCCCCGTGGCAGGGGATATCGATGCCGGGCAGACGCTGCTGGCGAGCCTGCGCCCGTTCGTCTATCGCCGCTATCTGGACTTCGGCGCCATCGAGTCGTTGCGCGAACTCAAGGCGATGATCAACCGGGAAGTCAAACGCAAGGGCATGGAGAGCAATATCAAGCTGGGGCCCGGGGGCATTCGCGAAGTCGAGTTCATCGTGCAGGCGTTTCAATTGATTCGCGGTGGGCGGGATACCGAGCTGCAAGTGACGTCGCTGTACACGGCCCTCAATCGTCTGCCTGAACTGGGCTTGCTGCCCACTGCCGTGGTGGACGAGCTGCTGCCGGATTACGCCTTCTTGCGTGATCTGGAACATGCCATTCAAGCCCTGGAAGATCGCCAGACCCAGCAACTGCCCACCGATGACGATGATCGCGAGCGGGTTGCCTTCGCGCTGGGCTACGACGGCTGGTCATCCCTGCAGGAGCAGTTGAACCGCGTGCGTGAGCGGGTGCGTCGACACTTCGATGCCGTGATTGCCGACCCCGAAGAAGAAGCCGACGAGCCGCAAAGCGAAAACGCCCTGGCGCAGTGGCGCTTGCTGTGGCGCGAAGAGCTGGAACCCGACGAGGCGCAGGCCTTGCTGGCCGGGGCAGGGTTCCATGAGCCGGAGCGAGCCCACAAGCGGCTGGTCAGCCTCTACCACTCACGGGCAGTGCAGAGCATGCAGCGCATAGGCTTCGAGCGGCTGGACGCCCTGATGCCGCTCCTGCTGGAGGCGTTGGCCAGCAGCGACGCGCCGGACACGGCATTGGCGCGGGTGCAGCCCTTGATCGAGGCCGTGCTGCGGCGGACGGCCTATCTGGCGCTGCTGCGTGAAAACCCCCATGCGCTGGAGCATCTGATGCGGCTCTGCTGCGCCAGCCCCTGGATTGCCGAGCAGCTGGCCAGATACCCCATCCTGCTCGATGAGCTGCTCACTCCGGACACGCTCTACACACCTGCCGACAAGGCGCGTCTTGCCGACGAGCTACGTCAGACGCTCAATCGCCTGCCCGAGGATGACGAAGAGGCGCAGCTGGAAGCACTGCGGGTATTCAAGCACGCCCAGATGCTGCACGTGGCGGCATCGGATGTGGTCGGTACGCGGCATCTGATGAAAGTGAGCGATTACCTGACCTTCATTGCGGAAGTGATTCTGGAAGCGGTGCTGGCCATGGCCTGGAAGCACTTGGCCCGCAAGCATGGCGTGCCCCCTGGCTGTAATAACCGTGAGCCGACGTTTCTGATCATTGGCTATGGCAAGCTGGGCGGCATCGAGCTGGGCTACGGCTCGGATCTCGATCTGGTGTTCCTGCACGACAGCGACGGCAAGGGCGCCACCGATGGTCCGCGTTCGCTGGACACCCCGGTCTTCTTTACTCGCCTGGGGCAGCGCATCATTCACCTGCTGACGGCCATCACGCCTGCGGGCAGCCTTTACGAGGTGGATATGCGGCTGAGGCCTTCGGGCAACGCTGGCCTGCTGGTGACCTCGCTGGAGGCTTTCGCCGACTATCAGCGTCAGAATGCCTGGACCTGGGAGCACCAGGCGCTGGTGAGGGCCCGCGTAGTGGCGGGCAGTGACGCACTGGCCGCTCGCTTCGAGACGCTGCGAGGTGCGATTCTGGGCGTCGAACGTGCCCAGGACACCTTGCGCAGCGATGTGGTCAACATGCGCCACAAGATGCGTGACCATTTGGGCAGCAAGGGGGTGGCCAATACCGTGAGCACCGAGGGCACCTTCGACTTGAAACACGATGCGGGTGGCATGGTGGACATCGAATTCCTGTGCCAGTATGCCGTGCTGGCCTTTGCCCACCAGACGCCCGCGCTGCTGACCTACAGCGACAATATCCGCATTCTGGAAACCCTGGCCGACAGCGGGCATATCACCCCCAGCGAAGCCGAACAGTTGAAAGAGGCTTACCTGGCTTACCGCAGCCGTACACACCGGGCCGCGCTGACCGGCGAAAAGGCCGAAGGCGATGCCCGCGAGCTGGCGAGCCATCGTCACGTGGTGGCAGACCTGTGGCAGCGTTTTCTGGGCGCCTGATCCACCAAGGGCTAATGGGCAGCCGCCATGCAGAAAAGATAGGCTGAAAAAGATAGCCTGATAAGCAGTAGCCTGATAACAACAAGGACGACAGGACATGCATGCCACAACCCCAGCGGGCTCGCCGGTTCGGCAGGACCGCCCATGACCGGCCACATACTCGCCACGCTGCTGCCGGTGTTCCTCATTGCTGGCTGCGGCGCTGCCTACGGGCGCTACCGCAGCCCCGACATTGGCAGCCTGAATACCCTGAACATGGAGCTGTTCGTGCCGCTGCTGGTATTTGCCGTACTGGCAGACCGCCAAGCGCCGCTGGCCGACTATGCCTGGCTGGCAACGGCGGCTGCCCTGGTGGTGCTGGGTTCCGGCCTGGTGCTGTGGCCAGTGGCCAAGTGGCTCTCGCTGGACATCAAGGTCTTCCTGCCGCCCATGATGTTCAACAACTCCGGAAACATGGGAGTGCCGCTACTGGTGCTTGCCTTTGGGCCCGAGGCGCTGCCCGCTGCCGTGGTGGTGTTCATCATCGAAATGCTGCTGCATTTTTCGGTAGGGCTTTACATGCTGGACCCGCGTACTTCCCTGTGGCGGATGCTGCGCATGCCCATCGTGGCTGCCAGTGTGGCAGGGCTGCTGGTCAATGTGGGGGGAGTAGCACTGCCCAGTTGGCTGTTGGAAGCCATGCACATGTTGGGAGGTATCTGTATCCCGTTGATGCTGTTTGCCTTGGGGGTACGGCTGCTGGAGATCGATTTCAGCGACTGGCGCACAGGGTTGCTGGGTGCCGTGCTGTGCCCGCTGTCGGGGCTGGTGGTTGCCTTGCCCTTGATGTGGCTACTGCCGTTGAACTCGCTGCAGACCGCCGTGCTGCTGGTATTTGCAGTGCTGCCCCCGGCAGTGCTCAACTATCTGGTCGCGGAACAGTACAAGCTGGGACCACACAAGGTGGCTTCGCTGGTACTGATCGGTAATCTGGGCAGTCTGGTGGTCATGCCGCTGGCGCTGGCAGCGGCCTTTGCCTGGATACAAGCACCGCCCTAATGAAGAGAATGAAGTGCTTACCAGATGGCGTGCCGACTCAGTGGCGCGGCTCGTCCTTCACTTCATAGCTGCCTTCCAGAACGTCCTGGTGTGGGCGATGGCCATGAGATGTCTGGTTTTGGGAAGAGGCATGACGTTGAGAGGCATAGCCGCCACCGATATCCTGAGCCTGCTCGGCACGCATCTGTTCCATGCGCTTTTTCATCTTGTGGCGCACGAAGGGCATCATAGCCCAGCCGATCAGCAAAAATATCAGGCCCAGTACCATGCCGACGATCATCAGCGCCCCGAAGGCAAGCCAGGTCAGCAGCAGCTTGACGCTGCCCATTACGCCAGTGGGGCGTGACTGAGCAGCTCGGGCGCGCCACTGGTGCGCAGCTTGCCAGGCAGCATTACGTTGATCGCGATTCATCTGTGGCATATATGCCTCCATCGTTCGTTTGCCTTTATTGGAACATACCCCGGTAGGCAAGTTCACTCTTGCAATCTGCATTTGGCTGATTCGTAAATGAGTAAACGCTAATTGTGCGGTGTGAAGCGCCTGACATGCGACTTCCCACATTGAGTGTTAGGATTTATGCGAGCGCACAAAAGTGTTTACCAAGTTCATTAACCAGGGTGGTGATATGACGAACCATGGAGGTAAGTCGGTATTTGTCGCATCAGCGATCATTATTTTCGGCTTGGTCATTATTGGTGCAGCCTTTCCAGAGGCCTTTGGCAATGCCGCCGAAACGGCACTGACAACCATCACGGAACTGTTTGGCTGGTTTTATCTGTTTTCGGTGTTTGGCTTTGTGGTTTTTCTGGTCGGTCTTGCCTTGAGCAAATACGGCAAAGTACGTCTTGGCCCGCAGGACAGTACACCCAGCTATAGCTTTTTTTCATGGATCAGCATGCTGCTGGCGGCCGGTTTTGGGGTAGGCCTGGTGTTCTATGGAATGGCCGAACCCATGTCGCATTACATCGAACCCCCTTACGGCGACGTTCCTGCAGAAAGCGAAGCCGCTGCCCGTTACGCCATTCAGTACAGCTATTTCAATTGGGGCATCCACCAGTGGGCGGCATTTTCGGTCGTGGGGCTGATCATTGCCTACTTTCAGTTTCGCAAAGGCCAGGCGGGGCTGGTGTCGTCGGTTCTCTCTTCGGTTACCGCAAAACATCCACGAGTGCGCCCCTACGCGTCCTGGCTGGATGTGTTTGCGGTCGTCGCCACGGTCATGGGGGTCGCGACCTCGCTGGGGTTGGGCGTACTGCAGATGAACGGTGGCTTGAACGCCGTTTTTGGCTTGCCTGAGAGCGGCTGGTGGCAGTTCGTGATCCTGCTGGTGATGTTCTGTGCCTACATGGCTTCTACCTGGTCAGGGCTGGATAAAGGCATCAAGCGGCTATCCAATCTCAACATGGTGCTGTGCATCGGCTTGATGGTCTATGTGCTGGTTACCGGGCCGACGGTCGCCATTCTGGAAACCATCACGCTGGGGATCGGGGATTATCTGCAGAACTTCATTGGCATGAGCCTGCGTATCTCTCCCTACAGCGACAACGAATGGGCCAGCAACTGGACGATCTTCTACTGGGCCTGGGTGATTGCCTGGTCTCCTTTCGTCGGCACCTTCGTGGCTCGGGTTTCCCGTGGGCGTACGATCAAGGAGTACGTGTTTGGCGTGCTGTTCGTCCCGCCTTTGCTGGCTTGCCTGTGGATCGGCGTATTTGGCGGCGCTGCGTTGAACATGGAGCTCAACGGGGATGTGGGCCTGGCGGCGGCCACGGAGGCGAATATCACGGTGGCGCTGTTCGAGATGTTTGCCCTGATGCCGTTTTCCGGTGTGCTGTCGGTCATTGCCATGATGCTGATCTTCATTTTTCTGGTGACCTCGGCAGACTCGGCGTCGTATATCGTGGCGCAAATGACCGATAATGGTTCCATCAATCCGCCGTTGTACAAGCGGATTATCTGGGGCGTGCTGATCGCGGCGATTTGTCTGACGCTGATCGTGGCAGGCGGGCTCTCCGGGCTGCAGTCGGCAGCGGTGCTGTCGGCGCTACCGTTTACGTTCATTTTGTTTATGATGGTAGTCGTCCTGGTGCGCGAGCTGCGTGCCGACCGCAAAGCCATGCTGACTCAGCTGTATCGGCGTCACGGGGAAACCCCGGTGGGGGCAGATGCCTTCGAGGCCGAACTGCTGGGTGAAGAGGAGCGGCTGCGTCGTGCGCCCAATGTGGTGAATCGGCGTATCAACAGCTAGTCAACAGCGTCAATCATAGAGGAAGCACCAATGGAGCAGGCGTGCTGATGGCCCGACAGGGACGTCACGGAGCCACGCGAAGGCAGCCCAAGGGGATGGCCTTCGACCGCTGGCTGGATCGCATCGTGACGGTGGCAGTGGTGACTGCGATGTTGGTGGGGCTTTCCGCCGTACTGGCGCACTGGCTGCTGTGACGAGCCCAGCGGTGTGGTGCCATTGCAAAAACGCCCGGCTAAGCCGGGCGTTTTTGCGTTTCGATGCGGTTTCGTCCCCGACGCTTGGCATGATAGAGCTGCTGGTCGGCGCTGCTCAGCAAGTCGTCATGACCCAAGGGGTGGTCGGGGGTGGTCGTGGCGATGCCCATGCTGGCGGTCAAGTGCGAATGCGTGGTGGAATAAGCATGGGGAATGGCCAAGGCAAGAATGGCCTGATGTAGGCAGTGGGCGGTTTGCATGGCTTCATCGGCATCCACGCCGGGAAGCACACACACAAACTCTTCCCCGCCGTAACGTGCCAGCAGGTCGCGGTGCGGTGTGATGCAGCCATTGAGCGCCTCAGCGACAGCACGCAGCGTGTCGTCACCCATGGCGTGGCCATAGTGATCGTTGAACTCCTTGAAGTTGTCGATATCGATAAAAATCACCGACAAGGGCTGATGCTGGCGTGCACCGCGTTGCCACTGCTAATCTTGAGCTTCTTTTCCTGTGAGTCCTTTATATGCTGCCCAGTGCTGCGCCAGTGATTAAAACGCCTTATGCTTCCCGCCGGGAAATTTTCGGCTGGGCAATGTTCGATTTTGCCAATCAGGCCTATACGTTATTAATTATTACCGTGGTATTTGGCGAGCTGTTTACCACCGTCATTGTGGGGGACCGCAATGACGGCTTTCGCCTGGCCAACTTTTTGTGGAGCCTTGCGCTGGCGATCAGTTATCTGATGGTGGTGATCACGGCTCCCTTGTGTGGCGCGATCATGGATTATCGTGCCGAGAAGAAGCGCTTTCTGTTCTTCAGCTATCTGGCTACGGTGCTGACCACTGCCATGCTCTATTTCGTGACGCCAGGCTACGTGGTGTTGGGGCTGCTGCTGATCGTGCTTTCGAACTATGCCTACTCCATGGGAGAGTCGTTCATTGCTGCCTTTCTTCCCGAGCTGGGGCCACCTGATGCATTGGGACGGATTTCCGGGTTTGGCTGGGCGTTGGGCTATGTGGGTGGACTGGTGGCTGCAGGTTTCACGCTGATGGTGCTGGGCGAGGCGACGGCGGATAATTTCGAGCAGATCCGCTGGGTGGGGCCCTTCGCTGCCGGGTTCTTCCTGGTGGCGGCGATTCCCACGTTCTTATGGCTGAAAGAGCGAGGAGTGCCGCAGCCTACAGGCGTTTCCTATGCTCAGATTGCTCGGCAGCGGATCATGGGGACCTTTCATGAGCTGCGTTACTTCAAAGACTTGAGCATCTTTCTGGTGTCGCTGCTGTTCTCCATGGCCGGCGTTTACATCATCATCGCCTTTGCCTTTATTTACGGGGCCCAGGTCATTGGCTGGGATGAGAGCGTACGCAACATCATGTTCATCATCGTCCAGGTGACCGCGGCCACTGGGGCCATCGGTTTTGGCTTTTTGCAGGATCGCCTGGGCGCCAAACGCACTTATCAGATGACACTGGGGCTATGGGTAGCCGCCATCGTCGCTATATGGGCTACGCCGGAACTCACTGCCTGGTTGAACGACCAGTTTGGGCTGGCGTGGCAGGCGCAGCATATCTTCTTGTGGGTGGGGTGCCTGGCCGGGTTGAGCCTGGGATCCAGCCAGTCCGCCAGCCGTGCCCTGGTGGGGGTCTTTTCCCCGTTGCCGAAATCTGCCGAGTTTTTTGGTTTCTGGGGGCTGGCCAACAAGCTCGCAGGGGTGATGGGCATCGTCATGCTGGGGGTGTTGCAGGCCCTGATAGGCCTGCAGGCCTCCATTCTTCTGTGTGTGGTGCTGTTCATAACGGCTATGCTGATTTGTATGTTCGTGAATGAACGACGGGGTCGCGATGCAGCGGCGGCCTGGAAAAGCTCCTGAACTCGTGAGGTACGTCATGACGACAGCCAAGTCACAGCAGGGCGGTATCGTCATGATGCTGCTGTTCTGGGTGCTGCTGATCGGTGTCGGCACCTGGTGGGTCCAGGGAGGGCTCGAGCAGATGCTGTACCCCAATGCCCAGATCATGAATACGTCGCCGGAAAACGGTCCTGTCACGCTCAGGCGCAACCGTGCCGGCCACTTTGAAGCGCCGGGGGAGATCAACGGCGAAAGCGTTACGTTTTTGCTGGATACCGGCGCGACCTATGTGGCCGTGCCCGGGGAGTTGGCAGCGCAGCTGGGCCTGGAGCCTGGTCGACGTGCCTGGTTCAATACTGCCAATGGCCGTGTCGAAGGCAGCCTGACTCAGCTGGATGAAGTGGCGCTGGGCGGCATCCGCATGAGTAACGTGCAAGGCTCCATCAGCCCGGGCATGGAGCGGGATACCGTCCTGTTGGGCATGAGTTTTTTGAATCACCTGGCCATCGAGATTCGCGGTGGTGAAATGATTCTACGTGTGCCAGAACCTTGAACCAACCTTGTGCGCTTGCCTAACATGTGCTTAGCTAAATGCTCACGGATGCAACCCAACAAGGAGTTACCATGGGTATTGAAGTCGGCGGTTTGTTAGGTTTGATTTGGCTCGTCATTGTCGTGTGGGCCATCGTCAAGGTCGCCAAGAGTTCGGCGGGCGGCCTTGCCAAATTGCTATGGATTATCGTGCTGTTGATGTTCCCGCTGGTGGGCTTGATTGCCTGGTTTTTGTTGGGCCCCAAAGGGTAGCGTAACCAACGGCTAACACTGTTGAACAGTCAGGTATTAAAAAAGGCAGGCCCTACGGGCCTGCCTTTTTGCGATCAATACGATGGACGCGCTCGAGTCAGCTGTTACTATCGCTGGGTGGGGCCTTGTAATGCCCCGGGATTTTCAACTTCTCACCGTTGGGCAGATCGCGCACTTGGGTGGGTACATAAACACGCTTGATCACACTTTTTGCCTTGCCATTTTCCATGGCGATATCCTCCTGCCACATTGTCGACAGTTGCGCCTTCACATTAGCGCTTGATGGTGGAAGAATCAAGCCACCCACGGAAACGTCAGAGAGATGGGTACTGAACGTTGATCAAGGGGCAGGCGTTACCGCGGTTTTAGGGTATCCTGAAAGCGGTCACAACCTGCGGTTGCAGAGGGGTGTGCGGGTGACAACACAAACTGCCTAAGCGGAGTGAAGGAAAAGGATGGTGGATCACTTGGAACAGCAATTTCAAGCACTTGGGTCGCAGGAGGCGGTAACGCCCGACTACCCCGACCAGGATCATGTGCTGATTATTGAAGATGATCAGCGCTTGGCGGAGCTCACCCGTGACTACCTGGAAGCCAACGGCTTTCAAGTGACGATCGAAGCGGATGGTGCCAAGGGGGTAGATCGTATCCTGACGCTGCAGCCGGATCTGGTGATTCTGGATCTCATGCTGCCCGGTGAGGATGGTTTGGCCATCTGCCGCCGCGTGCGCCCCAACTTTGCCGGGCCGATCATGATGCTCACCGCGCGCACCGACGACCTGGATCAGGTGCTGGGGCTGGAGATGGGCGCCGATGACTACGTACCGAAGCCGGTACAGCCCAGGGTGTTGCTGGCCCGTATGCGTGCCCTGTTGCGACGTGCCGACGGCCCTGCTCCCGATGGTGAAATGCGTCTGAAGTTCGAGAATCTGGAAATCGACAATGCCACCCGCGAGGCCTGGTTGGCAGGTGATCGGATCGATCTGACCAGCGCCGAGTTCGACCTTTTATGGTTGCTTGCCCGCAATGCGGGGCGGGTGTTGACGCGGGAAGAGATCTTCAGCGATTTGCGCGGCATCAAGTACGATGGCCAGGATCGCTCGATCGATGTGCGGGTCTCCCGTATTCGCCCCAAGATTGGCGATGACCCCAATCAGCCTCACCGCATCAAGACGGTGCGTAGCAAGGGCTATCTGTTCGTCAAGGACAGCTAACCAGGAGAGGTCGCCCAATGCGGCGAGTGCTGAGTCACGGCTCGTTTTTACGCTTCTACCTGCTCCTCGGGTTAGCGCTATGCGTGGTGTTTCTGATTGCCCTGGGTGGGCGCTCGTTCATCGAGCAGGTGCGTCGAGAGGATTACCGAGAACAGCTGGCTGCGTTGCCCATGTCGATGATGACTCAGCGCCTGGCCAGCGTGGCAGAGGAGGAGCGTGACGCGCTATTGGGCGAGCTCTCCGAGCGCCTGGGCATGCAGCTAGCGCTGCGTCGCATGGCTGATACCCCGCTGGGCTATTTCGAACGATCACGCATCGAGCGGGGGCGTGTGCTGGTGGCGGAATCCCCCTGGCAACTGCGCCAACGTTTGCCGGATTCTCCTCGCCAGCATGAGGTATGGCTGCTGGAAGCGAATTTTGCGGCCTGGGGGGAGCGCCAATGGCAGGGTAGCCTGGTGGCGTTGGGCGAGTGGCTGGCCAGCATGCCGCCTCAGGGACGGGCCGATACCCTCAGCCACTTGCGCCCTGGCAGCTGGCCATTGACGCTGCTGAGCGCACCACCAGAAGACCTGACTGCCGAACAGCGCTTTCAGATGACGCTCGGGGGCGTCATTACCCGACTGATGTCCGACAAGCTCGCCATCACGCTGGTCTACCAGCTCCCCGTCCCGCCGGGCGACGCTCCCCAGTGGCTACAGGCAGGGCCGGTGACCCGGGGCGACACGCTGCCGCTCAACTTGCATCTTCCTTTACTGGTTGGCCTGATGGCCGTGCTCAGTCTGATCGTTTATCTGATCATGCGTAGTATCGAATCACGCATGGCGCGACTGGAGTTGGCGGCAACCCGCATCGCCAGTGGCCGCCTGGAAACCCGTGTAAAAGTGGAAAGCGGTGATTTTCTCGGTCGTGTCGGCATGGCGTTCAACGGTATGGCCAATCAGGTGCAGAGCTTGCTGCGTGGCCAGCAGGAGATGATCCGCGCGGTCTCCCATGAGCTGCGTACCCCGGTGGCGCGTATCCGCTTTGCCGTGCAGATGGTGGAAGACATGACCGACCAGCCGGCCATTCAGAGGCAGCTACAGGGCATCGATGCCGATATCGCCGAGCTGGATGAACTGGTCGATGAGATTCTGACCTATGCACGACTGGGGGGAGAAACCCTGCACGGTGCCGAGCTTGAAATGAGCCTGGTCGACTGCCGTGCCATGGCCCATCGAGTCATCGAGACTCTGGCGCCACTGCATGGTGGGCTGACCCTTGCCCTCGACTCGGGTCCGGACATCGAACTGCTGGCCGAGCCTCGCTACCTCCAGCGGGCGCTTCAGAACCTGGTGGGAAATGCTTGCCGCTACAGCAAGTCACAGGTGGTCATTCGGCTCTGGGATGAGCCCCACCTCGTACGCATCGACGTGGAAGACGATGGGCCGGGCATACCGCTGGAAGCCCGGGCCGATATCTTCAAGCCGTTTGCCCGGCTGGACGATAGCCGAGCCCGCAGCTCGGGCGGCTATGGCCTCGGGTTGTCCATCGTGCAGAAAATCATGAGTGGCCATGGTGGCAGCGTCACCGTGGACAGCAGCCCAGCGCTGGGCGGCGCCCGCTTTACCCTGCTGATTCCTCGTCGCGATTCGCCGGCCTGATCCCGGAGAGTACCGCAAAGGAGGTCTCCTGAGCCGTGCGTAAAAAGTCCTGCATCCACGGCGCCTCCATGGTCTCTTCACGAATGGCCGCGTACAGCGTGCTCCAGATGCCCTGTTCGCCCAGCTTGACGGCACTAACGTAGTGGCGCTCCAGATACTCGGTCAAGGCCCAGTTGGGCAGCGCGCAAACCCCACGGCCGCTGGCCACCAGCTGCATCATCATGATGGTCAATTCGGCCGTACGAATCTCCCTGGGGCGCACATTGGCGGGCGTCAGGAATTGGGTGAAGACGTCCAGTCGTGACTGCTCCACCGGGTAGGTGATCAACGTCTCTTCGGCCAGCGCGGCGGGCAGAACATAGGCACTGCCCGCCAGCCGATGCTGGCGGGCTACGGCCAACAATCCCTCGTAACGAAACAATGGCTCGTAGTGCACCCCTTCCAGCGGCTGAGGGTCGGCGGTGATGACCAGGTCCAGCTGTTCGCGGGCCAAGGCAGGTAGCGGGTCGAAATGGTGGCCGCTGGGAATGTCGATTTCCACTTCCGGCCAGTGGTCACGAAAATAGTCCACGGTGGGCATCAGCCACTGAAAGCAGCTGTGGCATTCGATGGCCATGTGCAGGCGCCCCTGCTCGGTGCCTGCCAAGCGCGCCAGGTCCCGCTCGGCCTTGCGTACTTCGGGCAAAATATCATCGGCCAGCGCCAACAGGCGCAAACCGGCGCGAGTAAATTCCACGGGGCGCGTCTTGCGCACGAACAGTGCGCTATCGATACGGCCTTCCAGGTCTTTCAACTGGTGGGAAAGCGCCGACTGGGTGAGGTGCACGCGCTCGGCGGCTTCCACCAGCGATCCTGTCTCCCTTAGCGCCAGCAGCGTGCGCAAATGGCGTAGCTCAATCATGGTGAGTGGTTTTCATGTTTTATATTAGAATCTTTAGTTTGATTCACTTTGGTGCGGTGAGCAAACTGAGTGACATCATTCGCATGGGAAGGATCCATCATGACAGTGTCTCATATACTCGGCTACCCCCGCATTGGTGCACAACGTGAGCTGAAGAAAATCACCGAGGCCTACTGGCGCGGTGACGCCACCCGAGAAGCCCTGGAGAGCACCGCTCAGGCGCTACGGCTCCATCATTGGCAAATTCAGCAGGCGGCTGGATTGGACATGGTCAGCGTCGGTGACTTCGCCTTTTACGATCAGGTGTTGAATGTCTCGGCCATGTTGGGGGCGGTACCCGAGCGCTTTGATGCTGCCGATGAAGTCAGTCACGGTAGGGTAGACCTGGATACCGCGTTTCGTATGGCTCGCGGGCGAGCACCCAGCGGAAAGCCCGCCGCCGCTTGCGAGATGACCAAGTATTTCGATACCAACTATCACTACCTGGTGCCCGAGCTGCACCAGGGCCAACGCTTCACACTGGCCTCGGAGCGGCTGTTCGATGAGGTCGATGAAGCGCTGCAGGCAGGGTTCACCCCCAAGGTCACACTGGTGGGGCCTCTGACCTGGTTGTGGCTGGGCAAGACCAAGGGCAGCCGTTTTGATCGACTCACGCTGTTGGATAGCGTGCTGGATGTCTACAGCGATATCCTGGCGCGCTTGGCGACCCAGGGCGTGGAGTGGGTGCAGCTCGATGAGCCTGCTCTGGTGCAGGACTTGCCCGTGGCTTGGCAGCAGGCGTACGAACGCGCTTATCATCGCCTTCAGGCGGCACCGTCGAAACTGTTGCTGGCGACCTATTTTGGCGCCCTGGGCGATAACCTTGCCTTGACCACTCGACTGCCGGTCGCTGGGCTGCATATCGATGCTGTGCGTGCTCCAGAGCAGGTCGAAAGTGTCATTGACCGTTTGAGTCCGCACCAGATTCTTTCGCTCGGTTTGGTCGATGGCCGCAATGTCTGGCGGGCCGATTTGGCCGCCTTGCGTGAACGCCTGCTGCCCATCAAGGTGCGTCTCGGCCGGCGGCTCTGGCTGGCGCCCAGCTGCTCGCTGCTCCATGTGCCCGTGGATTTGGCCCAGGAAGATAGCCTGGACCCGGAGCTGCGATCATGGCTGGCCTTCGCTCGTCAGAAATTGGACGAGGTGGTCAGCCTAGCGCGTCTGATCGACAACCGCGCCACGCCTGCCGATGAGCAGCGCTTGAACGAGGCCACACGTGCGCTGGACACGCGGCGTGAGTCGCGGCGTATCCACCAGCTCGAGGTAAGCACGCGCCTCGCAGGCATCACACCAGCAGATAGCCAGCGACGGTCAGCTTACCCCCAACGCGCGCTGGAACAGCGGCGTGCGCTGGCGCTCCCACTGTTTCCCACCACTACCATTGGCTCCTTCCCGCAAACCAGCGAGATTCGTGAAGCACGACGAGCATTCAGAGCCGGTGAGCTTGGACAGGCCGATTACGACGCGAGAATGGAGCAGGAAATTGCCTATGTCATCGCACGCCAGGAAGCTCTGGGGCTGGATGTATTGGTACATGGCGAAGCCGAACGTAACGACATGGTGGAATACTTCGGTGAACAGCTGGACGGCTTTGCCTTTACCCGATTTGGCTGGGTACAAAGCTACGGTTCACGCTGCGTCAAACCGCCGATCATCTATGGTGATGTAGCCCGCCCCGCGCCCATGACGGTGCGCTGGAGTGAGTACGCCCAGTCGCTGACGCAAAAGCCGATGAAGGGCATGTTGACCGGCCCGGTGACGATTCTCCAATGGTCCTTCGTGCGTGATGACCAGCCCCGAGCCCTCACCTGTCGCCAGATAGCCCTGGCACTGCGTGATGAAGTTCGTGACCTGGAAAGCGCGGGAATTCGGGTGATCCAGATTGACGAGCCCGCCCTGCGTGAAGGCTTGCCGCTGCGCCAGAGCGAGTGGCAGCCCTACCTGGATTGGGCCGTCGAGAGCTTTCAGCTCAGTGCGGCCGGGGTTGCCGACAGTACCCAGATTCACACCCATATGTGTTACTCGGAGTTCAACGATATCATCGGTGCCATTGCGGCCCTGGACGCGGACGTGATCACCATCGAAACATCGCGCTCTGACATGCAGCTGTTGGATGCTTTCCAGGACTTTGCTTACCCTAATGAAATTGGGCCTGGGGTATACGACATTCACACGCCCAACACTCCCGAGGTGAGCTGGATGGCCGCGCTCATGGAGAAGGCGTTGGAAAAGATTCCCGCTGAACGGCTATGGGTCAATCCTGACTGCGGGCTGAAAACCCGTGAGTGGGCCGATGTGGAGCCGGCCCTGGCCAATATGGTGAAAGCTGCCCGCCAGCTGCGCCAGCAACACACGTGAGAGGGAAGTGTGCCTGAGCCGCCCCGGCTGGGCGGCGGCCTCGGCGTCAGCTCTTCGTGGCGTAAGCGTAGAGCAGTGTTTCCTGGGCGCTGATGGCATCGCCGTGGCCCGGGTCCTGAAGCTGGTAGCTGCCATCGCTCTGCAGTAGCCAGCTCTGGCAGTTATCGACCAGGTAGGTCTCCAGGTCCTTGCGCACCCGGGTGGCGAGTTTCTTGTCCAGCAGCGGGAAGCAGGTTTCCACGCGGTGGAACATGTTGCGCGACATGAAGTCGGCGCTGGAGCACCAGATTTCCGGTTTGCCGTCGTTGTGGAAGTGAAAGACTCGGGTGTGTTCCAGAAAGCGGCCAATGATCGAGCGCACGCGAATGTTTTCCGACACGCCCGGCACGCCGGGTTTCAGGCAGCACATGCCGCGAATGATCAGGTCGCACTCCACGCCCGCCTGAGAGGCTCGGTAAAGCGCCTTGATCAGCTTGGGCTCGGTCAGCGAGTTGCACTTGATGATGATATGGCCACGTTTGCCCTTGCGGGCGACCTGGGCTTCCCGGTCGATCATTTCCACCAGCCGCTCGTGCAGCGTGAACGGCGCGTGTAGCAGCGTATCGATCTTGCGCGCGCGGCCCATGCCCGAGAGCTGCTGGAAGACCTTGTGCACGTCGGCACACAGCGCCTTGTTGGCAGTCAGCAGGCTGTAGTCGGTATACAGCTTGGCGGTCCTGGCGTGGTAGTTGCCCGTGCCCAGGTGCGCATAGTGACGCAGCTCGCCGCGCTCGCGGCGGACGATGTGCAGCATCTTGGCGTGGGTCTTGTAGGCCATGATGCCGTAGATGACGATGGCCCCGGCTTCCTGCAGGCGCGAGGCAAGCTGAAGGTTGTCTGCTTCGTCGAAGCGTGCCCGGAGCTCGATGACCACGGTGACCTCCTTGCCCTGGCTGGCGGCATCCACCAGCGCGCTGACGATGGAGGAGTCGGCCCCGGTACGGTAGAGCGTCTGCTTGATGGCCAGCACGTCCGGATCGCGTGCGGCTTCACGCAGCAGGTCTTCGATGGGGGAGAAGGCCTGGAAGGGGTGGTGCAGCAGAATGTCGTTTTTGGAAATGGCGCTGAACAGGCTGCCGCCCTTCAAGCCCTTGGGCACGCTGGGGGTAAACGGGCGATAGAGCAGCTCGGGGCGGTCCACGTCGCCCAGCACGGCCATCATGCGGGTCAGGTTCACTGGCCCCTGTACGCGGTACAGGTCGTCGTTGTCCAGCTCGAACTGGCGCAGCAGGAAGTTGATGAGCTCATCCGGGCAGTTATCGGCGACCTCCAGGCGTACGCCGCTGCCATAGCGCCGTGCCAGCAGCTCGCCGCGTAACGCCGATGCCAGGTCGGAGACCTCTTCCGGGTCGACGGTCATGTCCGCATTGCGGGTCAGGCGGAACTGGTAGCAGCCGCGCACGCGCATGCCGGGGAACAGCTCTTCGGCATGGGCATGAATGAGCGAAGACAAAAAGACATACTCGGTGTAGCCCTCTGCACACAGCTCTCTGGGCAAGGCCATCAGCCGTGGCAGCGAGCGTGGGGCGGGCAGAATCGCCATGCCGCCAGCACGGCCAAAGGCGTCTTTACCGTCGAGCTCGACGATGAAGTTGAGGCTTTTATTGACCAGCCGAGGGAACGGATGCGAGGGATCCAGGCCGATGGGGCTGATGACCGGCATGATCTCGTTATCGAAAAACTCCCGCGCCCAGGCCTTCTGCGCCTCGGTCCATTGATCACGGCGGCGAAAACGTAGCCCCTGGGCTTCCAGGGCAGGCAGCAGGGTGTCATTGAGGATCGCGTATTGGCGGGCGATTTGCTGGTGGGCAATGGTGGAAATCTCCCCCAGCACGGCCTTGGGTAAACGACCATCGGCGGCGGTGGTGTCATCGCCCAGCGCCATTTGGTGCTTGAGCCCCGCGACCCTGATTTCGAAAAACTCGTCCATGTTGGACGAGAAGATCAGCAGGAACATGAGACGGTTCAGCAGCGGATGCGCATCGTCCAGCGCCTGCTCCAGCACGCGAATATTGAACTGCAGGTGCGAAAGCTCGCGGTTGAAGTAGAGCTGTGGGTCATCCAGGTCGGCTTCCGGAAGCACTTCACGGGCCTGTACTCCCGTCGGTGTACGGTTGACCCGTAAAGGCAGTGCCTCGGTACTGTCGCTCACGAAAGTCTCGTTACCGGGCACTGCACTGCTGACATCGGTGTTGGAATCGGTTGAGTTGTCTTCCATGCTGGCCCCCTGCGGTAATGGCGCTTGCCCATGCTGCTTGTTATAACGCGGATTGCGTTAAGTATGCAGGGGGAAGATGACAAACAGGTGTCACCGATTTGTCATCCTGGTGGCGTCAGCGCTGCAAAAGACGCGCCGCTTCCAACGCGAAGTAGGTCAATATGCCGTCGGCCCCCGCCCGCTTGAAGCACATCAGCGATTCGAGAATCACCGGCTCTGCGGCCAGCCAGCCGTTGTCGAAGGCCGCGCGGTGCATGGCGTACTCACCGCTCACCTGATAGGCGAAGGTTGGCACCTGCAGCTCGCTTTTGACACGCCGCACTACGTCAAGATAAGGCATGCCCGGCTTGACCATCACCATGTCGGCACCTTCGGCGATGTCCAGCGCCACTTCGTGCAGAGCTTCGTCGCTGTTGGCGGGGTCCATCTGGTAGGTGCGTTTGTCGGCCTTGCCCAGATTGGCGGCGGAGCCGACGGCATCCCGGAAGGGGCCGTAGTAGTTCGAGGCGTACTTGGCGCTGTACGCCATGATGCGCACATTGTGCAGCTGCTCCTGCTCCAGTACCTGGCGAATCGCACCAATCCGGCCATCCATCATGTCGGAGGGGGCCACGACATCGGCGCCGGCTTCCGCATGAGAAAGGGCCTGCTTGAGCAGCGTGTCCACCGTGCGATCATTTTGCACGTAGCCTTGGGCATCGAGAATGCCGTCTTGACCGTGGCTGGTGTAGGGGTCCAGCGCCACATCGGTGATGATGCCAAGCTCTGGCACGGCTTCCTTGAGAGCACGCACGGTGCGCTGTACCAGGCCACTGGCATTGTAGGCTTCTTCGGCCAGCTCGCTTTTTTGCTCGGCGCCGATCACCGGGAACAGCGCCAGCGCCGGTATGCCGAGTGCATGGGCCTCCTTGGCCTGTTCGATCAACAGGTCGATGGACAGACGCTCCACGCCGGGCATGGAGGCCACCGCTTCACGCTGATTTTCGCCTTCCAGCACGAACACCGGCAGGATCAGGTCGTTGGGCGTCAGGGTCGACTCCTGCATCAAACGGCGTGAGAAGTCGTCCCGGCGCATGCGGCGCATGCGGGTGGCGGGGAAATGGCGCGGGCTTGAGGTGTTCAACGGCTCTCTCCAGACAGTCTCGAAAAGGGTGCCCCACGAGCATTGGCCAATAGCGCGGACAACTCTCTGGGCGTGGGTTGAGTATATCAGTCATGCCATGCAGCGAAAGCCGCCTTGTGGCCGCAGGGCAGACTGACTAAAGTGAGTCACTCAGCCATTCGCATGGCTTCGACAAGGAGTAGAGGTATGACCAAGCAGGTAGCGGTGGTATTAGCCGGCTGTGGCGTGTTCGACGGTTCGGAAATCTACGAAACGACCCTGACACTGCTGCGTCTGGATCAGTTGGGCATCGGGTATCGCTGCTTTGCACCCGATGTAGAGCAGCATCACGTCATCAACCACCTGGACCAGACGCCGGTGGAGGGTGAACGACGCAATGTGCTGCAGGAATCGGCCCGTCTGGCGCGTGGCGAGATCAGTCCGATCACCGAGCTGGTATCCGATGACTTCGATGCGGTGATCGTGCCCGGTGGCTTTGGCGTTGCCAAGAACCTGTGTGACTTTGCCATGCAAGGTGACGAGATGCAGGTGCTGGAAAGCGTCAAGGAGGCGCTGGCAGGATTCAAGGAAGACGCCAAGCCGATTGGCTTGATGTGCATTGCCCCGGTCATGGTGCCCCGGCTGTTGGGGGATGGCATCGCCGTCACGGTAGGTCATGATCCGGGCGTATCCGGGGCGATCAGTGCCATGGGCGGGTTGCACCGTAGCTGCGGCGTGGAAGAGATCGTCGTGGATCTCGAACATCGCGTGGTCACCACGCCTGCCTATATGCTGGCAACGCGCATCAGTGAAGCTGCCACGGGCATCTTCAAACTGGTGGACCGTATCGATGAAATGATGGGCTAGGCTGGCAAGCCCGCCCGTAGGGAAAAAGCCTCTGTCATCGTGGGATGACAGAGGCTTTTTAATGGCCTTGAGCATACAGGAGCGCTAGTCGGTCTGCTCTTCCTCGGTGGTTTTTGGCTTGCGCACCAGGCGGCCAAACAGCAGGCCCACTTCATACAGCAGGTACATGGGGACCGCCAGCAGACTCTGGGAAATCACGTCGGGTGGGGTGAGCAGCATACCGACGACAAAGCAGCCCAGTATGATATACGGGCGCTTCTTCGACAGGCTTTCCACGGTCGTCGCGCCGGAGAGAATCAGCAGGAAGGTGGCGATGGGTATTTCAAAGGCCACGCCAAATGCAAAGAACAGCTTGAGCACGAAGTTCAGGTACTGATTGATGTCGGTCATCACCGCGACATTTTCCGGCCCCGTTTGAGTAAAAAACTCGAACAGCAGCGGAAACACCACGTAATAGGCAAATGCAGCCCCGGCATAAAACAGCGCCACGCTGGAAACGAGGATCGGAATGGCCAGCGCTTTCTCGTTATCGTAGAGCCCCGGTGCCACGAAGGCCCAGGCCTGGTGCAGTACGAAAGGAATGGCAATGAAGACCGCCACCACCAGCGTCAGCTTGAAAGGCGCCATGAAGGGCGAGGCGACCTCGGTGGCAATCATCTGAGAGCCTTCGGGCAACAGCGCCATCAGCGGCTCGGCCACGAAGGTGTAGATATCGTTGGCAAAGGCGTAGAGCCCCAGAAAAATCACCAGAATCACCACGACCGCTTTCATCAAACGCGAACGCAGTTCGATCAGATGCTCGATGAGGGGCGCCTGGCCCTGGTCGTTGTGCGGTGGCTGGGAGTTGCCAGACGTGCTCATGAGTGGGGTCTATCCTTTTGATCGGCCGTGTCGGTGTCGCTCGGCAGGTCTTCACGTACGGTCTGCAAGGCGTCATCCAGTCGTGCGCTGGCCCTGGCGACCCGCTGCTCGGTGTCTGCCTGGGCGGAAGGCTGGGCAGACGAGGCTGAAGGGGCGTCAGCAATGCTCTCGACATCCTGTTTGGCTTTTTTCAGGCTGTCATTGAGCTTGCTCTGCTGCTCATTCAGCTTCTGCCGCAGCTCTTCGGCTTCCAGTTGGGCACTGATTTCACGCTGCATACCGGATACCGTACGCTTGATCTTGCCAATCCATAAACCCGCTGTGCGTGCCGCCTTGGGCAAGCGTTCCGGGCCCAGCACCAGCAGTGCCACCACGCTGATGAGCATGAGTTCAAGAAAGCCGATATCCAGCATGGGTTATTTGCGCTCTTCGTTGCGGTCGCCAGAGTGAACGTCTGCTGCTGATTTCTGCTCAGCTTGAACGTCATAGGTGTTGCCGTTCTCTTCGTGGGCGACCTTGGCTTGAGGCTGGTCAGAGGGCTTGTCGCCGTCCTTCTCTTCCTCGTGCATGGCTTTCTTGAAGCCCTTGACCGCGCCGCCCAGGTCGGTGCCCACGTTACGCAGTTTCTTGGTGCCGAAAATCAGGATGATGATGCCCAGAACAATCAGCAGCTGCCAAATACTGATACCACCTAACATATGCGTTTCCTCATGGATGCAGGGTTAACGTTGTGATCGGGACGCTTTTTCGTCGTGACCAGAGATTCCAAACCGTCGCGCAAGCTCGTCCAGCACGGGCTGATGGTCCAGATCCAGATGCGACAGCATGACCAGGCTATGAAACCACAGGTCGGCCGTTTCGGCGATCAACGCTTGACGGGCCTGCTCATCGCCGTGCTCGGCATCCTTGGCGGCCAGCAGCGTTTCGGTGGCCTCTTCGCCCACTTTCTCGAGTATCTTGTTCAAACCCTTATGATGCAAGGAGGCAACATAAGATTCTTCTGGTTGCGCATGGCGACGCTGTTTCAAAACGTCGGCCAGAGCGTCCAGTACGGGAGCTTGGTTGGCATCTGTCATGGTGTTCTCGTTATTCATCGCAATAGAGTGTCATCCGGCACGCGCTGGGAAGGCTCACTGCCAGATCAGCAGCAGCAACCCGACCCCGGCAGCTGCCAGAATCGGCCAATCCTGGGTGGCGGCCCAACTGCTCAGCGGCTGCCAGGCAAGCGCGATGGCCACTAGTGCCAAACCGATGCGCAGCCGATGCTGGCGTTTGCCCTGTTGTTTCAACTGGTGGCGCATCTGGCTGAGCGCGGTGACCTGCTGATGCCGCTGGCGGTGTTCATGTTCCATGCGGCTGAGCGCCTGATGTGCCAGTACCGGCAGCTCTGGCAGCTGATGCGAAAGCTCCGGCGCCTGGCGCTTGAGCGATGCCCAGAGCCCGCCGATACCCGCGCGCTCTCTCATCCACTTCTCCAGGTAGGGCTTGGCGGTGCTCCACAGGTCCAGCTCCGGGTAGAGCTGACGCCCCAGCCCTTCGATGTTGAGCAGGGTTTTCTGCAGCAGCACCAGCTGCGGCTGAACTTCCATGTTGAAGCGTCGCGCCGTTTGAAACAGCCCCAGCAGCACCTGCCCAAAGGAAATATCCTTCAGAGGCTTTTCCAGAATCGGTTCGCACACGGTACGAATGGCCGCGGCAAACTCGTTGGCACGGGTGTTCTCGCCCACCCATCCCGACTCGATGTGCAGGGAGGCGACCTCGTAATAGTCCTGATGGAAAAAAGCCAGCAGGTTGCGCGCCAGGTAATCCTGGTCTTCCCGGGTGAGGCTGCCCACGATGCCGCAGTCGATGGCGATGTACTGGGGGTCGTCCGGGTCGTCACAGTTGACGAAGATATTGCCGGGATGCATGTCCGCGTGGAAGAAGTTGTCCCGGAATACCTGGGTGAAGAACAGCTCCACGCCGCGCTCGGCGAGCTTTTTCAGATTGGTGCCGCGGGCCCGCAAGGTCTCCAGGTCGGCCACCGGTACGCCGCGAATGCGCTCCTGCACCATCACGTGTCGCCGCGTGTAGGGCCAGTAGATGGTGGGCACGAAGAGGAGCGGCGAGTCCTTGAAATTACGCTTGAGCTGAGAGGTGTTGGCCGCCTCCTTGTAGAGGTCCAGCTCGTCGAACAGGGTGGCTTCATAGTCGCGAATGACTTCTACCGGGCGCAGGCGTCTGGCTTCGGGCACTTTGGCCAGCAGCTTCGCCACCTGGTACATCAGCCCCATGTCCTGACGCATGATTCGGTCGATGCCGGGGCGAATGATCTTGACCACTACCTCTTCGCCACCGTGCAGGGTGGCGGCATGCACCTGGGCGATGGAGGCCGAGGCGAGGGGCACGCGGTCGAAGGCCGCAAAGGCCTCCACCAGGGTCATGCCCAGCTCTTTCTCCACCCGGGCCGCTGCCAGCTCGCCAGCAAAGGGCGGCACCTGATCCTGCAGACGTTTCAGCTCGTCGGCAATGTCTTCCGGCAGCAGGTCGCGGCGGGTCGAGAGCATTTGGCCGAATTTGATGAAGATTGGGCCCAGTGCCTCCAGCGCCAGCCGCAGGCGCTCGCCGCGACTGCGCTTGCCCACCGGCACCAGTTGGAGAGGCGAAAAACGGGTCAGCAGCCGCAGCCAGAGCGGCATGCGCTCGGCAGGTACGAGCGTGTCCAAACGGTGCCGCGTGACTACCCAGAGAATCTTGAACAGCCGCAGGCTCATTCGCTCGGCTCCTCGGGCGCGCTGGCCTTGGCCAACTGCGTGAGACGCCGATTCAAGCGCTGCAGTCTGGCATCCAGGCGGTCGGTGGCGATTTCCAGCTCGGTGAGGTGATCGCGCAGCACGTCGCGCTGCTGACGGCCCGGCAGCAGGCGTGCCTCTTCGAAGACATACTCCGAGACATCCTGCAGTAGCTCGTCCTTGGCGCGCAGCCCCCAGCGCGCGGCTCGGCGTAGCCCTTCGGCCAGCGAATGGGCGGGCATGTCACCCAGCCAGTGCGCCAGCTCGCCTTCCCAGTCGATCTCCAAGTCCAGCAGCAGCTCCCGGGTGGCCTCCAGCAAGTGCACCTGGCCTCGAATGGCCAGCTTGCCCTCGAACATCAGCCGCTCCACGGAGGCACCGCTGAGCCACTCCGAGAGGGTTTCCGGGGTCAGTTCGACCACCGCATCCACGTCGCTTTCATCGACGTCGTCGCCGTGCTGCAGGTCCAGTCCGGCATTGTGATAGCAAAGCAGCAGCGCCAGCTGTGGCTTTTCCAGACGCACCAGCAGGCGGCTGCCCGCCAGCGCGGCCAGCCGCCCAGGAGCAGCAGGGTCACGGGCAAGCAGTGCGTTCAGCGTACGTTCACAACCGGCCAGCAGCAGGGTCGGGGTGACTAGCATGCGGGCCTCATCGTCCGTTGGGTCAGCGTGCGAGGCGTCATAGCTTGATGCCGCGGTGCAGGGCGACGATGCCGCCGGTCAGGTTGGTGTACTCCACTCGATCGAGTCCGGCGGTTTCCATCATGCCCTTCAGGGTTTCCTGGTCGGGGTGCATGCGGATCGATTCGGCCAGGTAACGGTAGCTTTCGCCGTCGCCGGCGACCAGTTCGCCCATTTTGGGCAACAGCCGGAACGAGTACTCATCGTAGGCCCTGGAGAGCAGTGGGTTGTTGGGCTTGGAAAATTCCAGCACCAGCAGTCGGCCGCCGGGCTTGAGCACCCGTGCCATGGAGCGTAGCGCGGCGTCCTTGTCGGTCACGTTGCGCAGGCCAAAGGCGATGGTGATGCAGTCGAAACTGTTGTCCGGGAAGGGCAGACACTCGGCATTGGCCTGGACGTACTCGACGTTGCCACCGACGCCGTTGTCCATCAGCTTGTCGCGGCCTACCTTGAGCATGGAGGCGTTGATGTCGGCCAGGACGACCTTGCCGCGGGGGCCGACCAGACGCGAGAACTTGAGGGTCAGGTCCCCCGTGCCGCCAGCGATGTCCAGCACATGATGGCCGGGACGAACGCCAGCACGCTCGATGGTGAGGCGCTTCCACACACGGTGGATGCCCATGGACATCAGGTCGTTCATGACGTCGTAGCGAGCGGCGACCGAGTGGAAGACATCGGCGACGCGTGAGGCTTTTTCGTCGACCGGGACTTCCTGGTAGCCAAAATGGGTGGTGCGTTTTTCCGTGGGGCTCATGGGGCTTCAGCTCCCGAGTTCGAGGCGGTAGTAGTCGACCATAAGGTCATCGCAATCATTGATTGGCAACATTGTAGCCTTCTCGAGCCTGCTTTGTCTGCGCTTCACCTGGGGCGCGGCGTCACAGCTGCTTGAATTGAATGCCCGCAGGCTCGCGGGAGGCGCCTGCTGCTTCCAGCCGCTCTAGGTAGTTGTTCCAGTAAGCGTGTTGATGCGTCGCGAGGTCGTGCAGGTAGTTCCAGCTGTAGAGGCCGCTGTCGTGACCATCGTCGAAGTGCAGCTTGAGGGCGTAGTTACCCGCCTGGGTGATGTTCTGCAGGCCGACGTCCTTCTTGCCCACTTGCAGTACCGCCGTGTCGCCACCGTGGCCACGCACTTCGGCAGAGGGGGAGTAGACGCGCAGCAGTTCCACGGGCAGCCGGTAGGTGTCGCCCGAGGCGTAGCCGAGTTCCAGCTCGCGGGCCTGCTTGTGGTAGTGCACTCGGGTGGGGACCGGGGCATCGGGGGTAGAGGGAGTGTGGGTAGACGTGTGGGTGTTGGAGGCGTTCATGGTCGGGGCACTCATGGTTGGCGTTACGTCGCTCAGGCACGAGCGACACCTGGCCAGGGTAGCCAGGTGTCGGGGTGCGACAGAGGTTACAGAATATAGCGGGAGAGATCTTCGTCTACCGCCAGTTCTCCCAGCTGCGCGTTGACGTAATCTGCATCGATCACCAGCGGGCTATCCATATCGCCGCCCTTGAACGAGGCCTCTTCCAGTAGCCGCTCCATGACCGTGTGCAGACGGCGCGCACCGATGTTTTCGGTGCCTTCGTTGACCTGCCAGGAGATCTCCGCGATGCGCTCGATGCCGTCGGGAGTGAACTCCACGTCCAGCCCTTCGGTGCCCAGCAGCGCCTGATACTGCTTGGTCAGCGAGGCGGAAGGCTCGGTGAGAATGCGCTTGAAGTCGCCGGGAGTAAGGGCATCCAGCTCCACGCGAATGGGCAAGCGGCCCTGCAGCTCGGGGATCAGGTCGGAAGGCCGCGCCAGGTGGAAAGCACCGGAGGCGATGAACAGGATATGGTCAGTCTTCACCATGCCATATTTGGTCGACACCGTGGAGCCTTCGATCAGCGGCAGCAAATCGCGCTGAACGCCCTCGCGAGACACTTCTCCACCGCTGGACTGGCCGCTGCCCTTGGCCACCTTGTCGATCTCGTCCAGGAAGACGATGCCGTGCTGCTCGACGGCCTCGACGGCGCGGGCCTTGATCTCCTCTTCGTTGACCAGCTTGCCCGCTTCTTCGTCACGCAGCAGCACCAGGGCTTCCTTGACGGTAACGCGACGCGTTTCACGCTTTTGCTGGCCCATGTTGGAGAACAGGCTCTGCAACTGGCTGGTCATCTCCTCCATGCCCGGCGGCGTCATGATGTCGATGCCCTGGCTCTGGGCGGTGATTTCGATGTCGATTTCCTTGTCGTTCAGCTGGCCTTCGCGCAGTTTCTTGCGGAACAGCTGGCGCGTGCTGCTATCGTCCCGGGGCTGCTCTTCCTGGCCGCGTGGCGGCGGCAGCAGCGCATCGAGAACGCGGTCTTCGGCGGCATCCTCGGCGCGGTGACCGACTTCTTCCTTGGCGTGCTCGCGCACCATCTTGATGGCGGCTTCCATCAGGTCGCGGATGATCGACTCCACGTCGCGACCCACGTAGCCCACTTCCGTGAACTTGGTGGCTTCGACCTTGATGAAGGGCGCACGGGCCAGTTTGGCCAGGCGGCGAGCGATTTCGGTTTTACCCACGCCGGTGGGGCCGATCATCAGAATGTTCTTGGGGGTGACTTCCGGGCGCAGGTCATCGTCGAGCTGCATGCGCCGCCAGCGGTTGCGCAGCGCGATGGCAACGGCGCGTTTGGCATCCTGCTGGCCGATAATGTACTGGTCCAGCGCATGGACGATTTCACGGGGTGTCATCTGAGTCATAAAGGGGCCTCAACGGTCGTCGATGTTCAGCTCTTCGAGCGTGACGTGGTGGTTAGTGAATACGCAGATGTCACCCGCGATTTGCAGGGATTTTTCGGTGATTTCACGGGCGGAGAGATCGGTGTTTTCTAGCAGCGCGCGGGCGCTGGCCTGAGCGTAGTTGCCCCCCGAGCCGATGGCGATGATGCCGCGTTCGGGTTCGACCACGTCACCGTTGCCGGTGATGATCAGCGAGGCGCTGTGGTCGGCCACGGCCAGTAGCGCTTCCAGGCGGCGCAGGGCGCGGTCGGTGCGCCAATCCTTGGCAAGCTCCACGGCCGCCTTGGTGAGATGGCCCTGGTACTTCTCCAGCTGAGCTTCGAAACGTTCGAACAGTGTAAAGGCATCTGCTGTGCCGCCGGCAAAACCGGCCAGTACCTTGCCGCGATAGAGGCGGCGAACCTTGCTGGCGTTGCCTTTCATCACGGTGTTGCCCAGCGATACTTGGCCGTCGCCAGCAAGGGCGACCTGGTTACCGCGGCGAACGGAGACAATGGTGGTCATGGAGATAACTCCTTGGGGGAGACGCGCTCCCGATGACTGATCGGCCACCCTGGGTGGCCGTAAAAAAAGCGATTCCCAACAAAATGCGGGCGGCTGATGAAAAATCAACCGCCCGCTCGAGAAAGCCAAGTGATAAAACCGCGCCTTCAGGCGCGGTCAGGGGATGGATCAGTTCTGCAGCTGTATCAGCAGGGGTTCGATCCCTTGAGTGCTCATCAGGTCCTGGGCGCGGTTCAGCTCCCGGGTATCCTCGTAAGGGCCCACCTGCACGCGGTGCCAGGTGTCGCCATTGGCCTGCACTTCGCTGATCTGTGCCAGCAAACTCAGGTTGCGCAGCCGGCCGCGCAGCTGCTCGGCGTCGCTGAGGTCGCGAAACGAAGCGGCTTGCAGCATGTAGCGATTCGGCGTGCTGGAACTGCTGCTGGTGCTAGTGCTGCTAGCGGCAGGCGGCTGGGTAGCCGCCACGGCGGCCTGCTCGTTGGGCCGCGTGTTGGCGGCAATGACCTGAGCAATCGGGTCGTTGGCGCTGCTGCCGGTGCTGCCCGGCGAGGCGTCGTCCGCGGCTGCCGCGTTGCTGGCGGCCTCTGCGGCGGCTTCGGCGATCTCAGGCCGAGTGATATTGGCCGGAATGGCGCCGCCTGGGGCGATGACCTCGGTTTCGGGGAGCAGCGTGTAGAACTCGAAGGTGGGCATGGCCGGTTCTGCCGAGGCTGCCTGCCCAGTGCCCTGGGCGTCTCCGCGCTCATCGCTGGAGGGCTTGGGCAGCACCGTGGCCTGGGGCGTGCTGCTCTGCTCCTGCCACGGGGCGGTGCCGTGCTGATGCTGCGCCAGGAAGAAGCCAGCGGCCACCCCGGCCACCCCCCACAGCCAGCCGGGAATACGCCACCCGTCGCCGGAGCGGCGAGCAGATTTACGCTGCGAGGTGGCGCCTCGACGGGAAGGCTTGTTACGCGGGCTGGCCATGAATTACATCTCCTCTGGGGCACTGACCCCCATCAGATCCAGCCCGTTGCGCAGCACCTGACGCGTGGCCAGACCGAGCGCCAGGCGGGTGTTGCGCAGCGTGTCGTCCTCGACCATGACCTTGACGGCGTTGTAACAGGTGTGGAAGTCGCCCGCCAGATCCAGCAGGTACTGGGCCACCTGCTGAGGCTCGCGGTTGCGGGTCGCATGCTCCACCACTTCCGGGTAGCGGGCCAGGCGGTTGAGCACGGCTTTTTCCTGATCGCTATCCAGCAGCGCCAGGTTGGCCATCGCCACGCCGTGGTCGAAGGGCTGGCCTGCCTCTTCGGCCTTGCGCAGCATGCTGCATACCCGGGCATGGGCGTACTGGATGTAGTACACCGGGTTGTCGTTGGACTGGGAGCGCGCCAGGTCGATATCGAAGGTCAGCTGCGAGTCGGCGCGGCGCGCGGCCAGGAAGAAGCGGGTGGCATCGCGGCCGACTTCGTCGATCAGGTCACGTATGGTGACATAGCTACCTGCGCGCTTGGACAGTTTCACTTCCACGCCCGACCGGGTCACCATGACCATCTGGTGCAGCACGTAGTCGGGCCAGCTCTGCGGAATGCCCACGCCAAGTGCCTGCAAGCCCGCACGTACGCGGGTAACGGTAGAGTGGTGGTCGGCGCCCTGCTCGTTGATCACGGTCTTGAAGCCGCGCTGCCACTTGTTCAGGTGGTAGGCCACGTCGGGCAGGAAGTAGGTGTAGCCGCCTTCACGCTTGCGCATGACGCGGTCCTTGTCGTCGCCGAAGTCGGTGGTGCGCAGCCATAGCGCGCCATCCTGCTCGTAGGTGTGGCCGTTGGCGACCAGCGTCTCGACAGTGGCCTCGACCTTGCCGTCCTCGTAGAGAGATGATTCGAGGAAGTAGACGTCGAATTCGACGCCGAAGGCCTTGAGATCCAGATCCTGTTCGCGGCGCAGCCAGGCCACGGCGAACGCCTGAATGGCTTCCAGGTCGTCGGCATCGGCCTTGGCCGTCACCTTGCGGTCGTCGGCGGTGACCGTCTTGCCAGCCATGTAATCGGTGGCCACATCGACGATGTATTCACCGCGATAGCCATCGGCAGGCCAGCTCTCATCCTCGGGGCCCAGCCCCTTGGCACGGGCCTGCACGGAGAGCGCGAGATTGTTGATTTGCGCGCCCGCGTCGTTGTAGTAGAACTCCCGAGTGACGTCATAGCCGCTGGCTTCCAGCAGGCGGCAGAGGCAGTCGCCAATCGCCGCGCCGCGGCCATGGCCCACGTGCAGCGGGCCCGTGGGGTTGGCCGAGACGAACTCCACCTGCACTTTTTCACCCTTGCCGATCAGGCTGCGACCAAAGGCGTCGCCGCTATCCAGCACCTGGGCAACGATCTGGGCGGCGGCATCGGCGGCGGCGAAGAAGTTGATGAAGCCGGGGCCTGCGATGTCGGTTTTCTGAATGGCGTCGCTGGCGGGCAGGGCGGCTACCAGGGCGTCGGCCAGCTCTCGGGGCTTCATGCTGGCGGGTTTGGCCAGCATCAGGGCCAGGTTGGTGGCGTAGTCGCCGTGGGCTTTGTCCTTGGTGGGGTCGACCTTGATGGCCGGCTGTACATCGTTGGGCAGCACGCCTTGGTGCTTGAGCGCATCAACGGCGCCTTCGAGCAAAGCAATAATCGTGTCTTTCATGTCAATATCCGGGTGTCTTCGGTGGCGGCGTGTGCAAGCGCCCAAATGGTGCAGCGTCAAAGCGGCCATTATCGGCAATTGGCGCGCAGTTTCAAAGCCGTATTCCAGGCCGGGGCAGGCTGGGCGTCGCGGGCGTGGTCATGGCTAGGCCAGTGTTTGCGGGTCGATGTCCACGGACCAGCGCACCTTGCGCGCATCGCGATGAGCTTCCAGCCACTGTACCAGCCAGTGGGCCGCCGTGTGTCGGTGGCTGCGTTTCTGGGCCGTGATCATGACATGCAGGTGGTAGCGATTCTGGCGGCGCTCCATGGGGGCTGGCACTGGCCCCAGGCAGCGTACCGGCAGGTTGGCATCCGTGAGCCACTGGCGCAAGGCCTGTGCAGCCTGCTGAGCCAGCGCCATGGCAGCAGGCTCCTGGGGGCTCTCGACGCGCAGTAGCGCCATGAAACAAAACGGGGGAAGCTGTGCCAAGCGCCGCTCCTCCAGAAGGTTGCGGGCCAGGGCGCCATAGCCATGTTCGGCCAGCTGGCCCAGATGGGGGTCGTCGGGGTGCAGGGTCTGCACCAGCACCCGGCCGGGATGAGCGGCCCGCCCGGCTCGGCCAGCCACCTGCTCCAGCAGCTGGGCGCTATGCTCCAGCGCGCGGAAGTCGGCGGCATAAAGGCCGCCATCGGCATTGACCACCACGACCAGGGTGACATGGGGCAAGTGGTGGCCCTTGGCCAGCATTTGCGTGCCCACCAGCAGGCAGGGCTCGCCGCGATGGATCTCCTTGAGCACCTGCTCGAAGCTCTCCTTCTTGCGGGTGCTGTCGCGGTCGATACGGTGTACGACGGTGTCAGGAAAGAGCCCCTGCAGGGTCTCTTCGGTACGTTCGGTGCCGCTCCCCAGTGCGCGCAGGTCGCCGCTGCCGCACTCGGGGCAGGCATCAGGCAGGGCGCGTCGGCTGTCACAGTGGTGGCAGGCCAACAGAGGGGGCTGTCTGTGCAGCGTCATGCGGGCATCGCACTGATGGCACTCGGCCAGCCAGCCACAGTTGTGGCACGCCAGGCTGGGGGCAAAGCCGCGCCGGTTGATGAAGACCAGCGCCTGCTTGCCGGCTTTCAGCGTCTGGCGGATGGCTTGCAGCGCCCCGGGCAGAAGGCCTCCCTGGCGACGCTGATGGCGCATGTCCAGGAGTTCCAGCTTGGCGGGCGGGTGGCGGCTGGGGCGCTGGGTCAGGCGCAGGTGCCGATAGACGCCCGAGAGCGCTTGCTGAAGGCTTTCCAGCGAAGGGGTGGCGCTACCCAGCAGCAGTGGGATCTGGTGGTGGTGTGCCCGGGCCACGGCGAGATCCCGGGCGTGGTAACGAAGCCCGTCGTGCTGCTTGTAAGAGCCGTCGTGCTCCTCGTCGACGATGATCGCACCAGGCTTGGCCAGCGGTGTGAAAATGGCCGAGCGGGTGCCGATGATGACCATGGCGCGCCCGCTGGCGGCGGCTTCCCAGACGTCCAGGCGCTCCGGGTCGGTGAGGCCCGAATGCAGGGCCACCACGGGCACCCGGAAGCGGCTCTTGAAGCGCGCCAGGGTTTGCGGCGTCAGGCCGATTTCGGGTACCAGCACCAGCGATTGCTTGCCCTTGGCGGCCAGCGCCTCGATCAACTGCAGGTAGACTTCGGTCTTGCCGCTGCCGGTCACGCCTTCCAGCAGGCATGGGTGGTAGCCGTCCAGCTTTTCGTGCAGCGCCGCCAGGGCCGTGGCCTGCTCACGGTTGAGGGGTAATGACGGCGTTGCCAGCAAGCTGCCGGAGACGGGCTGCCCCGCCGTCAGGGTGATCTCCTGGGGTTCGGCCAGACCCTTTTTTTGCAGCGCCTGGAGCTGTTCACGGGTGAACCCGTGGGCACTGATGGCCCGCCCTGCCAGCCCGTGGGGGTGCTGGCGCAACAGGCGGTAGAGCTCGGCCTGCCGCGGCGCGCGCTGTAGCGGCGTGTCATCGCCTTGACGCGCATGCCACAGGGTTTGCGTGCGGCCCACCATGGGGTGGCCCTGGCGCAGGCGTGCGGGCATGGCGTGCTGCATGGTGTCGCCCAGGCTGTGCTGGTAATAGCGGGCGGTGAACTGGCACAGCCACTGCCAGTCTTCGGGGAGCGGCGCGTCGTCCAGCGCTTCACTGACCGCGCGCAGCTGGGCGCGGGGCAGCTCGCTGCCGGAAGCCAGAGAGACGACGACCCCCACCACGTCGCGGCGGCCAAACGGTACCCGCACCCGCAGCCCCGGCAGCCAGCCGCAGGCGGGCGCACGGGGTGCTGGCAGGTAGTCGAACAGGCGGCGCAGCGGCGATGGCAAGGCCACTTTCAGCACCTGAAAAGCGCCCGGAGTACGCTCTGCCGTGGCGGACGGGGAAGAAACAGAATCAGACAATTGGCCTCCGGCGTTTAGTTTGCTAGAATGCGCGGCCGCTCTCAATCTATCGGATCGAGCGGCTAACCGGTTAGCAGTTTTTCACACCCGTATGCGGTGCCTGGCAGCGGATCAGGTGGCGGCATATAGCTCATGAGGCTCAAGATGAAACAAGGTATCCACCCGAATTACAACACGGTCACCGCCAACTGCTCTTGCGGTGCCAGCTTCCAGGTTGGTTCTACTTCTGGTCAGGACTTCTCTCTGGACGTATGCTCCAACTGCCACCCCTTCTACACGGGCAAGCAGAAGCAGGCGAGCACTGGTGGCCGCGTAGAGCGCTTCAACAAGCGTTTTGGCGCTGCCGTCAAGCGCGGCTGATCCCGACGGATTCAGCCCATCGCAGGCACGCCATGTGCCCTGTGCAAAAACCCACGCTACGGCGTGGGTTTTTTGTCCCTGCCTTATTTGGCCGCTCCCTGGCGGCACCGGCATCTGAACGCTGGCCGAACGCTGTGTGATGAAGCCATGGCCCTGAGCCTCCTGTTGCGACGTTGTCCACAGCCGCTATCTCGCGGCGGGTGTGGATAAGTCTGCTCGTCGTTTTGGAATCTATTTCCAGCTTATGCTGCAGTGCATCCATAACGAAACCGTTATGGGTCAGGGTGCTATGCATAAGTTGCAGCAAATGAAGCTGAAAAGTTCCGAATGGATGGGAAAAGCCGCTAAAACGCACGTTTCATAGGCTGGTTGACTAGCTGCTTGAGACGCTTGGGTTTTTTCTATATTCTGATATGACTTTTCTACTTTAGGCTGATTGGACCTTGACCATGACGGATGCAAATAAGCAGGCAGCTCTGGATTATCACGCTAAACCGATCCCCGGTAAGCTCTCCGTTGAGCTGACCAAGCCCACCGCGACGGCGCGGGATCTGGCCCTAGCGTATAGCCCGGGGGTGGCTGAACCGGTTCGCGAAATCGCTCGCGAAGCGGAAAATGCCTACCGTTATACCGGCAAGGGAAATCTGGTGGCGGTCATTTCAGACGGCAGTGCCATTCTGGGCCTGGGTAACCTGGGGCCGCTGGCCAGCAAGCCGGTGATGGAAGGCAAGGGCGTGCTGTTCAAGTGCTTCGCGGGCATCAACTCGGTGGACATCGAAGTGGATGCCGAGAATCCGCAGGCGTTCATCGATACCGTGGCACGCATCGCCGATACCTGGGGCGGTATCAACCTGGAAGACATCAAGGCCCCCGAGTGCTTCGAAATCGAAAAGGCGCTGATCGAACGCTGCAACATTCCCGTGTTTCATGACGATCAGCACGGCACGGCCATCGTCACCGCTGCCGGCATGCTCAATGCCCTGGATATCGCCGGCAAGCGCATCGAAGACGTGAAGATCGTCTGCATGGGCGCGGGTGCTGCGGCGATTGCCTGCATGCGTCTGCTGATCTCCTGTGGTGCCAAGAAAGAGCATCTGGTCATGCTCGACCGTCGCGGCGTGATCCACACCGACCGCGATGGCATCAACGAGTACAAGGCCGAGTTTGCCCGTGATACCGACATGCGCACTCTGGACGATGCCATCGACGGTGCCGACGTGTTCATCGGTCTGTCTGGCCCCGGGCTGCTGTCTGCCGAGCAGGTGAAGAAGATGGCGGCGGATCCGGTCATTTTTGCCTGCACCAACCCGGACCCGGAAATTCATCCTGATGTGGCTCGGGCAGCGCGCCCGGACGTCATCATGGCCACCGGCCGCTCGGATTTCCCGAACCAGGTCAACAACGTGCTGGGCTTCCCGTTCATCTTCCGTGGGGCGCTTGACGTACGCGCCACGCGCATCAATGAAGCGATGAAGCTGGCCGCCGTGCATGCGCTGAAAGATCTGGCCCGCGAGCCGGTGCCCCAGGAAGTGCTGAACGCCTACGAGCGTACCGAGATGAGCTTTGGTCGTGAGTACATCATCCCCACGCCGGTCGATATTCGCCTGCTGGAGCGTGTCTCCTCGGCGGTGGCCCAGGCGGCGGTGGACTCCGGGGTTGCCCGCAAGCCCTACCCGGCGCACTATCCGCTCAAGACCATCAACGATGTCTACGGCAGTTAAGCGCCGCTTGACACGAGATTGGCTGTTCGAGACGCCATGACGACAACGCCCGCTTTCTGCGGGCGTTGTCGTGTGTGGTGTTCGTATGGGTGTTGGGCGTCAGGTGAGCGGGTAGCGTACCAGCCCCTCTTGTGCCGTCGAGGCAATCAGCTGCCCATCGCGGCGATAGATATGGCCTCGCGCCAGCCCTCTGGCACTGCCGCTCCAGGGGGAGTCGATGGCGTACAGCAGCCACTCGTCCAGCCGCGTATCTTCGTGCAGCCACAGCGCGTGGTCGAGGCTGGCGATGCGCAGCTTCGGGTCCGTGTACTTGATGCCGTGAGGGATCAGCCCGGTGGTCAGCAGGTTGAAGTCCGACGCGTAGGAGAGCAGGTGGCGATGCAGCGCGGGGTCGTCGGGCAGCGGGCCGCCCGCGAACCGGAACCATAGGCACTGCCCGGCAGGCGAGGCGCTGTCCGGATTGTTCTTCAGGTGCAGGAACTCGATGGGATGGCCCGGAAAGCGGGCGTGCTTGGCGTCACCGCTCTCCAGCAGCGCTTCTGGCGTGGGCACGTCAGGCATGGCGCGCTGATGGCTGATGCTCTCTTCCGGGCTTTGAAACGAGGCGCTGCAGAAGAAGATGGGCCGCCCCTTTTGAATGGCGGTGACTCGGCGGGTGGTAAAACTGCCGCCGTCGCGAATGGTATCGACCTGGTAAACCACCGGGCGATGGGGGTCACCGGGGCGCAGAAAGTAGCCGTGCTGGGAGTGAGGGCGACGCTCCTCGGGGACGGTGCGGGCGGCGGCGGCCAGCGCCTGGCCAAGTACCTGCCCACCGTACAGCTGGGGAAACCCAAGGTCCTGGCTTTGGCCGCGAAACAGCGTCTCTTCCAGGGGTTCCAGCTCCAGCAAGCTAACCAGTGACTTCAGCGCATCGTTCATTCTCGGTATCCTTGGTGCTGTCTGCTTGATCACTGAGGAGGCCGCCCTCAGCGTTTGGCGATCACGCCATTGAAACGATCGTTTTGCTACCTTAACGGAGTTTGTCTTGATACGCAGCGATGAATTTTACATGCACCGCGCGCTGGACCAAGCGCACCTGGCGATGGCCGCCGGAGAGGTGCCGGTGGGGGCCGTGGTGGTGGACGCCGGGGGGGAGATCGTCGGGGTGGGCCACAATGCGCCGCTGTCCAGCTGCGACCCCAGTGGCCATGCGGAAGTGCGTGCGCTGCGCGATGCCGGGCAGCGGCTGGGCAACTACCGTCTGGAGGGCTGTACGCTCTACGTGACCCTGGAGCCCTGCATGATGTGCACCGGCACCATGGTGCATGCCCGCATTCAGCGGCTGGTGTACGCTGCCGCCGAGCCACGGGCGGGAATGGTGGAGTCAAAGGCCAATCTGCTCGCCCAGCCTTGGTTCAATCACCATGTCGACGTCACCGGCGGGGTGCTGGCGGCGCAAGCCAGCAAGCTGCTCAAGCAGTTCTTTGCCGACAAGCGCTAGCGCCGTCCCCGGTATCACGGGGTGAGCGGCGGCACGATCTCGAACAGCAGCAGCGGCTCTTCACTGGCCGGTGTCTGCTCCAGTTGGAAAAACTGCTGTCGACTGCGCTCCACGTATTCGATCATTTCGTAGTAGCGGCGAATGTTGCGCACGTAGATCACTGGCTCCCCGCCACGGGCGTACCCGTGGCGCGTCTGGCTATGCCACTCGCGCTGCTGCAGCAGTGGCAGCGCGGCACGCACGTCCTGCCACAGGTTGGGGTCGCCGCCGCGTCGTTCGGCAATGTTGCGGGCATCATAAAGGTGGCCAAGCCCCACGTTGTAAGCCGCCATGGCCATATAGAGGCGGTCTTCGCCGGTGATGCTGTCCGGTAAGCGGTCCTTGATGCTGCGCAGATAGCGGGCTCCGCCGTCGATGCTCTGGGCGGCATCGGTGCGGTCCGAAACGCCCATCTCGCTGGCCGTAGGGTTGGTCAGCATCATTAGGCCCCGCACCCCCGTGGGGGAGACGGCGTTAGGGTCCCAGTGGGACTCCTGGTAGCCCACGGCGGCCAGCAGTTTCCAGTCGAACCCCGTGTCTCGGGCGGCCTGCTTGAAGAGCTCGGTGTAGCGGGGCAGGCGTTCATCCAGGTGGTCCAGAAATGTGCGCGTGCCCACGTACTCCAGGTAATCGTCATGGCCAAAATAGCGGCTGATCAGACGGTCCAGGGTGCCGTTTTCATGCAGCTCCTGCAGGAACTGGTTGGCCGCGTCGAGTAGACCCAGCCCTCGGCCGCTGGGCAGCGCCCAGACCAGCGAGAGGGGCTCGCCCAGATAGAAACCGCGTTCGACATTGGGAAAGAACAGCCGGTTCAGGCGGAACTGGTGGTCGAAGATGATGGCCGCATCCAGGGTGCCGTTCTCGACTCGGGCCATCAGCTCGGCCACTTCCAGTTCGTTGGACTCCTTCCAGCTCAGGCTGGGATAGTCGCTTTGCAGGGCTTTCAGAGCATCGCTGGTGCCCGCTTCGCTCAGCGTGCCGATGGACAAGCCGACGAGGTCTTCGGGTGCGTTGATGCCATACAGGCCGCGCCGATAGACCACCAGTGGCTGCATCTCGATGATCGGGCGCGTGTAGTGAATGCCGGGGGTGTCGGCCATCAGCGGCAGCGCGGCTGCCCCCAGGTCACCCTGTTCGCGCACGGCAGGCAAGACGCCGTCCGGATGGTGGCTGGCATTCAGATTGAGGCTGACCCCGAGGGAGTCCGCAAAGCGGTGCATCAGTTCGTATTCGAACCCGGTTGGCCCCTGGCGGCCTTCGTAGTAGGTGGTGGGAGTATTGCGGGTATGTACGGTGATGAAGTCTTTGGCCAGCACGCGGGTGAGGTGTTCGCCGTCGGGAAAGGTCGATGGGCGCGGGATCAAAACCAGCAACAAAGTCGCGATCATCGCGAAATATGCCCGATAAAAGGCGCTAAAATGTCGGCAAATCAATGTCGGCATGGTGTCTTGTCGGCGTGGAACGAGCTGCCACGATACCCAGCCTTTATCGCCGTGTCACCTTGTTGATTTCGTGTGGCCGCCGCTTTCCAGTATCATAGTGCGCAGTCCGTGTGTCGGTCGCTTAGCGGCCCGGTGATTTCCTGCTCGACTCTTCCTGCTTTAGAGGCTCCCAGATATGCTCGAACTTCGAGGCGCGCCCGCCCTTTCTGCCTTCCGTCATGAACGGCTGCTAACGGTGTTGCGTGAATGTGTTCCAGAGGTGGAAGCGCTGTCCGCCCACTACGTCCACTTCATTGACCACCACGAAGAGCTCGATACCGCCTCCCAGGAACGGCTGGCCAAGCTGCTCGATTACGGCAGCCAAGCCGCCCAGGAACCCCTCGAACAAGCCCTGCGTTTTCTGGTGGTGCCGCGCCTGGGCACCCAGTCGCCCTGGTCTTCCAAAGCCACGGACATCGCCCATAACTGCGGGCTGAGCCAGATCCATCGCATCGAGCGCGGCGTCGACTACCGTGTTGCATTGCGTGGCACGGCCACGGCAGAGCAGTGGGACGCCATCGGTGCACTGCTCCACGACCGCATGACCGAAAACGTGCTGGCCGACACGGCGGCGGCCAGCCAGCTGTTTGCCCACCACTCACCGGCACCGCTGGGCAGCGTGGATATTCTGGAGGGCGGGCGTGCCGCGCTGGAAGTCGCCAATCGGGAGCTGGGCCTGGCGCTGGCAGACGACGAGATCGACTATCTGGTGGCGGCCTTCGTCGAGCTGGGGCGCAACCCCAGCGACGTGGAGCTGATGATGTTTGCCCAGGCGAACTCGGAGCACTGCCGCCACAAGATCTTCAACGCGGACTGGATCATCGACGGCGAGGCCCAGAGCCATTCGCTGTTCAAGATGATCAAGAACACCTTTGCCACCTCACCGGACAACGTGCTGTCGGCCTACAGTGACAACGCGGCGGTGATCAAGGGCAGTCACGGCGGTCGTTTCTTCCCCACGCCGCTGACCGGCGCAGAGGGTGAGCGCGCTCACTACGATGCTCATCAGGAGCCCATCCATATCCTGATGAAGGTGGAAACCCACAACCACCCCACGGCGATTGCGCCTTTCCCGGGGGCGGCCACCGGCTCCGGCGGCGAGATCCGAGACGAAGGCGCCACCGGTATCGGCGGCAAGCCGAAGGCGGGCCTGGCGGGTTTCACCGTTTCAAACCTGCGTATCCCCGAGTTCGTGCAGCCCTGGGAGGCCTTCGATTACGGCAAACCCGAGCGCATGCAGTCGGCGCTCAACATCATGCTGGAAGGCCCGATTGGTGGCGCGGCTTTCAATAACGAGTTCGGCCGCCCCAACCTGACCGGCTACTTCCGCACCTACGAGCAGGATGCCCTCAGTGCCAATGGCATCGAGCGTCGCGGTTACCACAAGCCGATCATGATTGCCGGTGGGTACGGCAACATTCGTGCCCAGCACGTCCAGAAGGGCGAGATTCCGGTGGGCGGCAAGCTGATCGTGATGGGCGGCCCGGCGATGCTGATCGGTCTGGGCGGCGGTGCGGCGTCCAGCATGGCGTCGGGGGAGTCGAGCGCCGATCTGGATTTCGCCTCGGTGCAGCGGGAAAACCCAGAAATCGAGCGCCGTGCCCAGGAAGTGATCGACCGCTGCTGGGCAATGGGTGAGAAAAACCCCATTCGCTTCATCCACGACGTGGGTGCCGGTGGTCTCTCCAATGCGCTGCCGGAGCTGGTCAAGGACGGTAACCGTGGCGGGCTGTTCGACCTGCGCGCCGTGCCCAACGCCGAGCCGGGCATGAGCCCGCTGGAAATCTGGTGCAACGAAGCCCAGGAACGTTACGTGCTGGCCGTGGCCCCGGAAGACCTCGACACCTTCGATGCGCTGTGCAAACGCGAGCGCTGCCCCTATGCGGTGGTGGGCGAAGCTCAGGCAGAGCACCATCTGGAAGTGCGCGATGGCCACTTCGAAACCAAACCCGTCGATTTGCCCATGAGCGTGCTGTTCGGCAAGCCGCCGAAGATGACCCGCTCGTTCGAGCGCCAGACGCCCGAGCTTTCCGGCGTGATGCTCGACAACCTGGACCTGCGCGAAGCCATGGACCGGGTGCTGCGTCTGCCCACGGTGGCCTCGAAAAGCTTTTTGATCACCATCGGCGACCGTTCGATCACAGGCCAGGTGGCTCGTGATCAGATGGTCGGCCCCTGGCAGGTGCCGGTCGCCGACGTGGCAGTGACCACCGCCAGCTTCGATACCCATGCCGGTGAAGCCATGGCCATGGGCGAGCGCCCGCCGGTGGCGCTGATCGACCCGGCCGCCAGCGCCCGTTTGGCGGTGGCAGAGGCGATTACCAACCTGGCCGCCGCGCCGATCGCCAAGCTCTCGGACATCAAGCTCTCCGCCAACTGGATGAGCGCCGCCGACCACCCCGGCGAAAACCAGGCGCTGTACGACGCCGTGCATGCGGTCGGTATGGAGCTGTGTCCGGCGCTGGGGATTGCCGTGCCGGTGGGCAAGGACTCCATGTCGATGCGTACCGCCTGGCAGGAGGGCGATGATGCCGAAGAGAAGAGCATCACCTCGCCGCTGTCGCTGGTGGTCACTGGCTTTGCGCCGGTCACCGATGCGCTGGCCACGCTGACCCCGCAGATCAACCTCGAGCAGGATGAGTCGGACCTGATCCTGATCGACCTGGGCAACGGCCAGAACCGGCTGGGCGGCTCGGCGCTGGCCCAGGTGTATGGCCAGGTGGGCGACGAATGCCCCGACGTGGACGACCCGGAAGACCTGAAAGCGTTCTTCGAGGTCATTCAGGGCCTGAACCGGGATGGCAAGCTGCTGGCCTACCACGACCGTAGCGACGGCGGCCTGCTGGTGACGCTGCTGGAGATGGCCTTTGCGGGTCATGCCGGTCTCGAAATCAAGCTCGACTGGCTGATCGACGAGCCGGTGGAAGCCTTCAATGCGCTGTTTGCAGAAGAGCTGGGGGCGGTGATCCAGGTCAATCGCCAGCACACCGAAGAAGTGCTGACCCAGTTCGCCATGGCCGGTATCGAAACCTGCGGGGTGATTGCCCGCCCGCGCTACGACGATCAGGTACGCGTGACGCTGTTCGAAGAGCCGCTGCTGGAAACCACCCGTCAGCTGACCCAGCGCACCTGGGCCGAGACCAGCTACCGGTTGCAGGCGCTGCGCGATAACCCCGAATGCGCCAAGAACGAATTCGACAACCTGCTCGACGTGCGTGACCCCGGTCTCAGCGCGGCGCCGACCTTCGATGTCAATGACGACATCAGTGCGCCTTACGTCAACACTGCCAAGCCAGCGGTGGCCGTCCTGCGTGAGCAGGGGGTCAATGGCCAGGTGGAAATGGCCTGGGCCTTCCACAAGGCCGGGTTCGATGCGGTGGATGTGCACATGAGCGACATCCTGGAAGGTCGTGTCTCGCTGGATACCTTCCAGGGCCTGGTGGCTTGTGGGGGCTTCTCCTATGGCGACGTGCTGGGGGCAGGCGGCGGCTGGGCCAAGTCGGTGCTGTTCAACGAACGCGCCCGCGAGCAGTTTGCGGCGTTCTTCACCCGGGACGACAGCTTCTCGCTGGGCGTGTGCAATGGCTGCCAGATGCTGTCTCAGCTCAAGACGCTGATTCCGGGCGCCGAAAACTGGCCCAGCTTCGTGCGCAACGAATCCGAGCAGTTCGAAGCCCGCGTGGCCATGGTGCGGGTAGAGAAAAGCCCCTCGATTCTGCTGGCCGGCATGGAAGGCTCGACGCTGCCCATCGCCGTGGCCCACGGCGAAGGGCGTGCCGAGTTCCGCGATACGGCGCACCTGCGCAGCATGCAGTCGAGCAGCCAAATTGCCCTGCGCTACATCGACAATTACGGTCAGGTCACCACTCGCTATCCGGCCAACCCCAATGGTTCCCCGTCGGGGATCACGGGGCTGACCACGCCGGATGGCCGTGTGACCATCATGATGCCTCACCCGGAGCGGGTGACGCGGGCAGTGACCAACTCCTGGCGTCCGGCAGAGTGGACCGAGGACGGCGCCTGGCTGCGGCTGTTCCGCAATGCGCGGGTATGGCTGGGTTGATGGGCAGGCGCAGCATGACGCTGGTGTGCCATGACATACCCTGAAAAGGCGGCCTCCGGGCCGCCTTTCTCGCCTGATGCGCCGCCGCAGCTGCGCGCCTACCAGCAGGAAGCGGTCAAGCGGGTAGTTCACCACTTTCGCGCCACCAGCGACCCGGCGGTGGTCGTGCTGCCCACGGGCAGCGGCAAGTCGCTGGTGATTGCCGAGCTGGCGAGGCTGGCCCGTGGGCGGGTGCTGGTACTGGCCCACGTTCGCGAGCTGGTGGAGCAGAACCACGCCAAGTACCAGGCCTATGGCCTGGTAGCGGATATCTTCAGCGCCGGGTTGAAGCGCAAGGAGGCCAGTCGGCAGGTGGTGTTTGGCTCGGTGCAGTCGGTGGTGCGCAACCTGGCGCAGTTCAACGACGCCAGCTTCACGCTGCTGGTGATCGACGAGTGCCATCGGGTGTCGTTGGAGGAGGATTCCAGCTACCGCCAGGTGATCGACCATCTGCAGCGCCAAAACCCGCAGCTGAAGATTCTCGGCCTCACCGCCACGCCCTTTCGGCTGGGTCAGGGGTTTATCTACCACCGCCACTACCACGGCATGGTGCGCGGGGGAGAAGAGAGTTTCTTCACCGACTGCGTGTTCGAACAGCCGCTGCGCCTGATGGTCAAGCAGGGTTTTCTGGCCGCTCCTCGGCGGCTGGACATGGCCATTGAGGGGTACGACTTCTCGGCGCTTGCTCCCTCTTCCAGCGGGCTGTTTCGGGAAGAAGAGCTTAATCGGGTGGTGGCCGGAAGCCGTGCCACGCCGGGCATCATTGCCCAAGTGGTCGAGCAGTCGGCCGACTGCCAGGGCGTGATGATTTTTGCCGCGACGGTCGCCCACGCCGAAGAGATCATGGGGTATCTGCCTGCCGACCAATCCGCGCTGATCACCGGTGCGACGGTCTCCGCCGAGCGCACCGCGCTGATCGATGCGTTCAAGGCGCGCAAGCTCAAGTATCTGGTCAACGTGGCGGTATTGACCACCGGGTTCGATGCCCCGCATGTGGATCTGATCGCGATCCTGCGCCCAACCGAGTCGGTGAGCCTCTATCAGCAGATCGTGGGGCGCGGACTGCGCCTCTCGCCAGGCAAGGAGGCGTGCCTGATACTGGATTATGCGGGCAACCCCTGGGACCTCTATGCCCCTGAGGTAGGCGAGCCGCGTCCCGACAGCGATAGCGAGCCGGTGCAGGTCGAGTGCCCCGAGTGTGGGCACGCCAACCTGTTCTGGGGCAAGCGCGACGGCGAGCTGGTGATCGAGCATTTTGGCCGCCGCTGCCAGGGGCTGGTGGAGGACGACGCCGGACGCCGTAGCCAGTGCACCTTTCGCTTTCGCTTCAAGGTCTGTGATGCGTGCGGGGCAGAGAACGATATCGCTGCCCGCCGCTGCCATGGCTGCGAGAAGCTGCTGGTGGATGCCGATGACAAGCTCAAGGAGGCGCTGCGGCTCAAGGACGCCAAAGTGCTGCGGGTGAGCGGCATGCAGCTGGAGGCGACCACCAACGGGCGCGGCCTGCCGCGTCTCAAAGTGACCTACCATGACGAAGACGGTGCGAGCCTGAGTGAATGGTTTGCCCTGGAGACCGCCGCCCAGCGCCGCGCCTTTTATGCGGTCTTCTTGCGCGCCCATCTGCGCGCGCCGGGCGTGCCGTGGCAGCCAGCAACGCCAGACGACGTGGTGACTGCCCAGTCCCGCCTGCGCCATCCCGACTTTGTGGTGGGCAGAAAGGTAGGCCGCCACTTTCAAATCCGCGACAAGCTGTTCGACTATCAGGGCCGCTATCGTAAAGCCGCCGAGGCGGCCGAGATGCCGCGTTGATGGAGCGCTGTTACACTGCCGTTTTCAACTGACAAGGACTCGACCCGCGTGAGCGAGACGCCCAGCGCCGTGCCGGATCAAGACGCGATGCCCTCTACGGTGGAGCCCACCGTAGAGGCCCTTGGGCGCCTGTTCGATGAGCCCATTACGCAGCTGCCGGAAGATCTCTATATTCCCCCCGAGGCGCTACGGGTCTTCCTGGAAGCGTTCGAGGGGCCGCTGGATCTGCTGCTGTATCTGATTCGTCGGCAGAATCTCGACATTCTGAGTATCAACGTGGCGGTGATCACCCATCAGTACATCGAGTACGTGGAGATGATGAAGGCCATGGAGATCGAGCTGGCCGGTGAGTACCTGTTGATGGCGGCCATGCTGGCCGAGATAAAATCACGCACGCTGCTGCCGCGCCCCCCCAAGGCGGAAGGCGAGGAAGAAGAGGACCCCCGGGCGGAGCTGATACGCCGCCTGCAGGAGTACGAGCGTCTCAAGGAGGCCGCTGAAGCGCTGGATGCCCTGCCCAGGGTGGGCCGGGACTGGTTCAGCGTGCAGGCGGGCCTGCCACCGCTGGAAACCCGCGTGATTCACCCCGATGTCGAGCTGGACGAACTGCTGGGCGCGCTGTCGGACATTCTCAAGCGGGCCGAGCTGGCTCAGGCCCACCAGATCAGCCGAGAGGTGCTCTCGACCCGGGAGCGCATGCTGAAGATCATGGAGCGCTTGCACGAAGATGGCACCCATGGGCGCTATACCCCCTTCGAAGCGCTGTTCTCCCTGGAGGAGGGGCGGGCGGGGGTCGTCGTGACGTTCATGGCCATTCTGGAGCTGGCCAAGGAGTCGATGATCGAAATCGTCCAGAACGCGCCGCTGTCGCCGATCCATGTGCGTGCTCGGCAGGCGGCGCTGGCCGATGAAGACGAGGACCCCTTTGCGCGGGAAAGTGATGACCCTGCGGACGAAGAGTCTGCCTTCGAACCTGACGAGGAGTCACGGTGAGAGACACCACGTTGGACGATATTGTCGAAGCCGCGCTGCTGGCGGCCGGAGAACCGCTGCCCGTGGAGCGGCTGGAGACGCTGTTTCTGGAGGATGAGTGCCCGTCTCGCAAGGCGCTGCGCGACGCCCTCGCGCGGTTGGCCCGGCGCCACGAGGACGGGGCGCTGGAGCTGGTCGAAACGGCCTCGGGCTTTCAGCTGCGCATTCGCCCGCGGCTGTCGCACTGGGTGTCGCGTTTGTGGGATGAGCGCCCCCAGCGCTACTCCCGTGCCCTGCTGGAAACCCTGGCGCTGATTGCCTATCGCCAGCCGGTGACCCGGGGCGATATCGAGGAAGTGCGGGGCGTCAGCGTCAGCAGCTCGATCATTCGCACGCTGATGGAGCGGGGCTGGGTACGCATCGTCGGGCACCGCGACGTGCCGGGGCGTCCCGCCGTGTATGCCACGACGCGCAGCTTTCTGGACGACTTCGGGCTCAAGACGCTGGATGCCTTGCCGCCTATGCACACGCTGGTGGCCGCCGACGAAGAAGCATTGGCTGAGGAACCGCCCGCTGCGACGCATGTCGCACTGGACGAAGCCGTCGAAACCGTGCAGGATGCGCCACCCCAGCAAGATCAGAACACGTCGGCAGCGAGTGCCGACCCCCACGCCGAGACGGCGTTAACCCAGCCGCTGAGCTTTGCCGATCTGGAGGCACGGCTTGCGGCACGTGCCCAGCGTCGAGATGAGGACGCGGGCACGCAGACCAACGATGTGAGGTCAGACGACCATGAGTCAGAGTAACAACACCACGCCGCCCACCAGCGAAAAGCTGCAGAAAGTGCTGGCCCGTGCGGGCCTTGGCTCCCGCCGTGAAATGGAAACCGCGATTGCCGATGGCCGGGTGAAGGTGAACAGTCAGGTGGCCAAGCTGGGTGACCGCGTGGAAGCCCGCGACAAGGTCAGCTTCGATGACCGCCCGGTCACGCTGCGCCCGGAAGAAGAAGTGCCGCGTCGGGTCATCATGTACAACAAGCCGGAAGGCGAGCTGTGTACCCGCAAGGACCCGGAAGGCCGTCGCACGGTCTTCGAGCGTCTGCCGCGCCTGAAAGGCGAGCGCTGGATTGCCATCGGGCGGCTGGATATCAATACCAGCGGCCTGCTGCTGTTCACCACCGACGGTGAACTGGCCAACCGCTTGATGCACCCCTCCACCCAGGTGGAGCGTGAGTACGCGGTGCGGGTCATGGGCGACGTCAAGCGAGAGCATATCGTCGCCATGGTGGATGGCGTCATGCTGGAAGACGGCCCCGCTCGTTTCACCGACGTGCAGGAGTTTGGTGGCGAAGGCATCAACACCTGGTTCCACGTGGTGATTCTGGAAGGCCGCAACCGCGAAGTGCGCCGCTTGTGGGAGTCCCAGGGGCTCACCGTCAGCCGCCTGAAGCGCGTGCGCTACGGTAATATCTTCCTCGACAAGCGTGCCAAGGCGGGCGAGTGGGTAGAGCTTTCCCAGGATGAAGTCGACGATCTGGCGACCCTGGCCCACCTGGAAACCCGCAAGGTGCCCGAGCTGACGCCGGACGAGAAAAACCGCTGGAGTCGCGACAAGCACAAGCGTCGCCCGGTTCAGGCCATGCGCAAGCCCAAGCGTCGTTAAGCGATGCTCGCCGCGCGGTGTGGGGACACCGAGCACCGCGCGGTTTTTTTAGACGAAAGACAAAAAAGGCTTGCTATTGTCGGGTGTGATCCGTACTATATGCATCCGTTCGGACGGGTCGTTAGCTCAGTTGGTAGAGCAGTTGACTTTTAATCAATTGGTCGTAGGTTCGAATCCTACACGACCCACCATTCGAACAGCGGCGATGTTATCTGGTGATACACTACGGTAACGCCGTACAGAGCGGCGAAAGCCCTCAGAAAAGCAGCAGGATTTGGGTCGTTAGCTCAGTTGGTAGAGCAGTTGACTTTTAATCAATTGGTCGTAGGTTCGAATCCTACACGACCCACCAAATTCAACGCCCCTGGTAGCTTGCTGCCAGGGGCGTTCTGCTATGCGCGTTCTGCCCTGGCGATGGGCAGGGTGCATCGGCAAACCGTGCCGCACTGCAGCGTGCGGTTCTGCTTGCAGCAGGCAATACTTGTCCACCACAATGGACCTGTAACGATGTGTGGATTTGGCTGTCGATCATGCTCGGCAGCGCTGGCCCGCAATAGCAGGCCAGATCGGCAACCGGCGAGTGCGACAGACGCAGCGGCCAGTTGCCCCGAGGGCGGCGCATGCGGAGCGCATACGTCGCAACTGGTGTTTAACGGGGGGATTCCCTGTTCGTCACAGTGGTAGACACGATGACTATTCTGACTTCTCAAGTGGCGCTGGAGGCACCGCTTCCCAGCCCGTACTGCCCAACGCGCATCCCGGCGGAAGACGAAGCCCGCGTGGCTGAGATCAAACAGCTGCTCAAGGCCCACAACGCCGTTCTGGTGGCGCACTACTATACCGATGATGCCATTCAACAGCTGGCCGAAGAGACCGGTGGCTGTGTGGCAGACTCCCTCGAAATGGCCCGGTTTGGCGCTCGCCACGACGCCACTACTCTGGTGGTGGCCGGGGTACGCTTCATGGGCGAGACGGCCAAGATCCTCTCCCCGGAAAAGCGGGTGCTGATGCCCACCCTGGAGGCCACCTGCTCACTGGATATCGGCTGCCCCATCGACGAATTCAGCGCGTTCTGCGATGCCCACCCGGATCGCACGGTGGTGGTCTACGCCAACACTTCGGCGGCCGTCAAGGCGCGTGCCGACTGGGTCGTGACCTCCTCGATCGCCGTCGAGGTGATCGAGCACCTGCAGGCCAAGGGGGAAAAAATTCTCTGGGCTCCCGACAAGCATCTGGGGGGCTACATCCAGAAAAAAACCGGCGCCGACATGCTGATGTGGGATGGTGCCTGCATCGTCCATGAGGAGTTCAAGGCCAGGGGGATCGAGGACCTGAAACGCCTGTACCCCGAGGCGGCCGTGCTGGTGCACCCGGAGTCGCCGGAGGCGGTCGTCAAGCTCGCCGATGTGGCCGGTTCGACCTCGCAATTGATCAAGGCTGCGCAAACGCTGCCCAACGACAAGCTGATCGTGGCCACCGACCGCGGCATCTTCTTCAAGATGCAGCAGGCCGTGCCGGGCAAGACGCTGTTCGAAGCGCCGACCGCAGGCAATGGGGCCACCTGCCGTAGCTGTGCCCACTGCCCGTGGATGGCGATGAACGCGCTGGATAACCTGGCGGGCGCGCTGCGCGAAGGCAGCGGCGAAATTTTCGTCGATGCGGCCTTGCGTCAGCAGGCGCTCAAGCCGCTGGAGCGGATGCTGAACTTCAACGCATAGGCTCTGCCTGGCGTGAATGCACAAGGCCCGGCGCCCTTTGGCGCCGGGCCTTGTCGTATTTGGCTGAGCGGTGGCTGGGCAGCGCGGCTAAAACCTTTCCAGCGCCTCTCGGTACTCGATGAACGCCTCGCGGCGCTGCTCGATGCGCGCCAGCGCCTGCTGGTCGTTCTCCTGCTGGGCAGCGTCTCGGGCGATGCCCAGTTGGCGAATACCGCTATCCATTCTGCCGGTGAGCTGCAAATGCTCGGCGCGGGCCAGGTGCCCCCAGGCATTGTGGCCACTGCGGCCAGCCGCTTCCGCCAGCAGGTTGAACCCCTGAGGGTTGTCCGGGTGGCGCGCCGTGACCTCTCGCAACAGCGTGTAGGCTGCCTGGGGGGCGCGCTGCAGCTGCGCTTCTGCCAGGGTGAGCTGGGCGGGTAGGTAGTTGGGCATCAGTCGCAGCAGCCGCTGACTGCGCTGGATGGCATCGTCGTAGCGCTGGGCCTGCAGGGCTACCTGGGCGGCCGAGGCGGGCAGCATTGCGTAATCCGGCAGCTCGCTGGCCAGCCGATCCAGGGTCTGGAGCGCCTGGTCGGTCTGGCCGTTTTGCGCATCGATCAGGGCCGAGACGTAGCGCAGGGCGGGCTCCTCGGCGCCCTCTTGCGTGAGGCGAGAAGCTGCTTGTTGAGGGCTGTTACGATGAATGCTGAGCAGTGCTCGGGCGCGCATCATGTCGTACAGCGTGTCGCTGGTATAACGGTTGGCGACGCTGAGCTGTGCTGCCCGTGCCTGAGCATCGCTCAAGCGGCTGTCGGAGACCGGGTGGGTCAGCAGAAATTCCGGGGGCGTGCCGCCCTGCAGGCGCGCCATGCGCTGCATGGCGCCAAACATGCGCACCATGGCTTCGGGGTCGTAACCGGCGGCGGCCATGGCTTGCAGGCCCACACGGTCGGCTTCCTGCTCGAAGCGCCGCGAGTAGCTGAGCTGGTCCTGAATCAGTGCCGCCTGGGAGCCCATGGCGGTGGCGATACCGGCATCGCCACCGCCGCTGGCGGCAATCAGCATGCCCGCCAGCATGGCGGCCATGGCGGGCAGTTGCGTCTGTTCTGCCCGGGCGCTGCCGCGCGCAAAGTGGCGCTGGGAGAGGTGCCCCAGCTCGTGGGCGATGACGGAAATGAAGGCGCCTTCATCCTCGGCAAAGGCAAATAGCCCCGAGTTGATGCCTACCACGCCACCGGGCACGGCAAAGGCGTTGAGCGAGCGGTTATCGACCATTACCGTGGTCGTCTGCAGACTGCCCAGCTGGCTATGGGGTGCCAGCCTGGCCACCAGGCTTTCCAGGTAGTCGTTGACGATCGGGTCCTGCCACTGGGGTGCATGGGCCCTGAACTGGCGCAGCCAGGCACGGCCCAGGCGATACTCCTCGTTGCTCACCGAGGTAGAGGCCCCCCCCAAAGTGGGCAGCTGGTAGCTGTCGGTGCTATGCGCTGGCGCGCTGAGGCCAGCAGTGCCCAGCAGCAGGGCCAGTACGCAGGCCAGGCGTGGCGTAGCAGTCTTAAGGTGCGCCATGGCATCCCTCGTGGTGGTTGGTTGCTGCAGTTGTTGCAAATGCGTCGCTGCAAACACAGCGTGTGACATTGATTCGGGCAAGGAAGTGCCGTTAAATCGAGTCAGGTTGGTCATCGTCCGAACAGTGTATGCAACAATACGGCGGTTATGTAGCGATGAACTGTTTTCGTCATGTGTGATAGCGCTTTCACAAGGGAGAGGGTATGTCTGAGCAAATAGCATCCGCGCTGGCCGAGGGGGTGCAGCCCGATGCGGTACTGGACGCTACCGGGCTGCACTGCCCGTTGCCGCTGTTGAAAGCCAAGCAGGCGCTGGCTGGCTTGTCTGCCGGGCAGCTGCTGGAGATTCGTGCCACCGATGCGGGCTCCTGGCGCGACGTTGCTTCCTTCGCCGAGCTGAGTGACCATCGATTGGAAGCCAGAGCCCAGCAGGGCGAGATCTACGTGTTCTGGCTACGCAAAGCCGGGGTGGCTTGCTCATGACCATGCGCGCCATTCTCAGGAGCTGGATCGAACGCTATTTTTCCGATGAAGAAGCACTGGTTCTGCTGGTGGTGCTGATCGCAGGATTGGCGGCCATCATCATGTTTGGCCGCATGCTGGCGCCGTTCTTCACCTCATTGGTGCTGGCGTTTTTGCTGCAGGGGCTGGTCAACGGGCTGACTCGGCGAGGTGTGCCTCACCTGTTGGCGGTCATCATCGTGTTCGTGGCCTTCGTCAGCGTGTTGCTGACCATGGCGTTCATCCTGATGCCGTTGATATGGAACCAGCTGGTGGGGCTGGTGCAGGAGACGCCACGCATGTTTGCCACGGCGCAGATATGGCTGGATGAGCTGCAGGCGCGCTTCCCCAACCTGATCACGCCTGATCAGATGCAGAGCTGGATCGGGGTGGCCGGACGCGAGATCAGCCAGGTAGGGCAGCGCGCCTTGACGCTGTCGCTGTCGTCGCTGGGTAACGTGATGTCGCTGATCATTTATCTGGTGCTGGTGCCCATTCTGGTGTTTTTCATGCTCAAGGATCGCGAGGCGCTGGTGGGGTTTGCGCTCTCGCTGCTGCCGCAAAAGCGCTCGCTGTTGACGCGTATCTGGCAGGAGATGGATCGCCAGATCGCCAACTACATCCGTGGCAAGGCCATCGAAATCGTCATTGTCGGTACGGTCTCGTACCTGACCTTTGCCTTGTTTGGGCTGCCTTATACGGCGCTGTTGGCCGTGCTGGTGGGCTTTTCCGTGCTGGTGCCTTACATCGGTGCTGCGGTGGCCACCATTCCCGTGGCGGCGGTGGCGGTCTTCCACTTCGGCGTGAGCGAGCAGTTTGCCTACGTGCTGCTGGCCTACGGCATCATCCAGGCCCTGGATGGCAACGTGCTGGCGCCGGTGCTGTTTTCCGAGACCAACAACATCCACCCGGTCTCGATCATCGTGGCCGTGCTGTTCTTTGGCGGCATCTGGGGGTTTTGGGGGGTCTTTTTCGCCATTCCGTTGGCGACTCTGCTCAAGGCGCTGGTCTTTGCCTGGCCCAGAGGGCTGGAGGAGCATCAGGAGCTGCGTGAGCAGATAGAGCTGAAGGCCGATTGACGAGGGCTTGCCAAGTGGCACCGGATGCTGTCCCGGTGCCATGGCTCAACGAGCCTTCAGGGCCGGTTATTCGGCATGCAGTGCTTGAGCTGCTGCCAGCACCTCTTCCGCATGACCGGGCACCTTGACGCCACGCCACGCTTTGGCCAGCTTGCCGTCCTTGTCGATGAGAAACGTGCTGCGCTCGACGCCCAGGTGCTCCTTGCCGTACATCTTCTTCAGCTTGATGACGTCAAACAGCTGACAGACCGCTTCGTCCTTGTCCGAGATCAGCGCAAAATTGAAGTCCTGCTTCGCCTTGAAATTCTCCTGGGCGCGCAGGCCGTCTCGGGAAATGCCGATGACCACGGTGTTCGCGGCATCGAAGGCCGCCTTGCGATCACGAAAGTCGCCACCTTCGGTGGTGCAGCCCGGTGTGCTGGCCTTGGGATAGAAAAATATCACCACCTGCTGGCCGCGCAGTTCGGACAGCGTAATGGTGGTGTCGCCAGTGGCGCTGGCCGAAAAGTCGGGAACGGGTTGGCCGATTTCGAGTGACATACAAGCTCCTCACAGATAGGGGTTCATCAAGATTACACGCATGCGCCGCCGTGCTGTCAAAGCGAATCGTTCTGGTTTGGCAAGTCTCGGTGGTAAACTCTACGTGCTTTACGCTGTACAGGCTCGAATCGCCTGAGTACCATTTGCTTTTTACAGGCGGGGTCATCGTGTCCTTCGAGGTATCCGCGCCGCGTCTTTTACTCGATCATTGACCATGCCACCCCGCTTGGCCGGTCGAGCTCCACTTTTTGCAGGTGAGGAAAATACGGATGATCACAGGCAGCATTGTCGCCCTGGCGACCCCGATGAAGGTCAATGGCGACATCGACTGGGAGGCGCTTCGTCGCCTGGTGAACTTCCATCTCGAGAACGGCACCGACGCTATCGTGGCCGCGGGCACCACTGGTGAGCCCACCACCATGTCGTTTGCCGAGCACTTCGATGTGATCCGCAGCGTCGTGGAAGAGGTCAATGGGCGTATCCCGGTCATTGCCGGTACCGGCGCGAATGCCACCTCCGAAGCGGTCGAGCTGGCGCGCTATGCCAGCGAAGTAGGCGCCGACTACTGCCTCTCCGTGTGCCCTTACTACAACAAGCCTACTCAGGAAGGCCTGTACCAGCACTTCAAGGCAGTGGCCAAGGGCAGCAAACTGCCGGTCATTCTTTATAACGTGCCGGGGCGCACCTGCTCGGATCTTTACAACGAAACCGTGATTCGCCTGGCCGAGGTGGACAACATCATCGGCTTGAAGGATGCCACCGGGAACCTTGAGCGCGCCGAGGATCTAATCTCTCGCCTGAAAGGCAGCGGCTTCATGCTCTACTCCGGTGACGATGCCACGGCCTGTGATTTCATGCTGATGGGCGGACATGGCGACATTTCGGTCACCGCCAATGTGGCGCCCAAGGCGATGCACGAGCTGTGTGTCGCCGCGGTGGCGGGGGATGCCGACAAGGCCCATCAGATCAATACGCGCCTGATGCCGCTGCATACCAATCTGGGTATCGAGTCCAACCCGATCCCCGTCAAATGGGCCCTGAACCGTATGGGGTACATGGAGCAGGGCATTCGTCTGCCGCTGACCTGGCTGTCCGAAAAGTATCACGGTACGGTAAACGAAGCGCTGCAACTGGCGGGTGTGATCAAGGAGTAACCCCAGGCGCTGCGAACGCATTTGCTACCCGGTGACAACGTGCCTTGCCGGGTAAATGACCTGTTGACTGTTAAGGTGGCTTGATGAGCTCTGTGCTAGAAAAACGTGCGCTGAAATGGATTCCGCTGGCGCTGGCCGCAACCGTCACGCTGGCGGGCTGCGCGCGTGACGGTTACTACCACGACCGCAACCTGGACTACACCGAAGCCGCCCCAGCGCCGCCTCTCGTTTTGCCGGAAACGCGCAATGCTCAGCGTTATCGTGATGCCATGCCGATTCCTCAGGCGGGTCTTCAAGGTGCTCGTGTCGATGAAGCAGCGCGTATTGGGCCTCCTCAGTCGCTGGCATTGGGCAGTGGGCTGGAGCCTGAGTACGTCGAGCGTCGCCAGGCGGGTGATCAGGTCTGGTTGGTAGTCGCGGCGGATACGGGCGCGGTATGGCCGCAGCTCGAGGCATTCGTGCGCAGTCGCCAGCTGGGCGTTCAGGAAAGCAGCGCTACTCAGGGCGTCATCGTCACGCCTCAAGCCACGTTGCGCTTGCAGAGCGCATTGCGTGCCGGCAGCAGCGAAGTGCGCTGCGAGCAGGGTGGCCAGAGTGTCGAGAGCTGTGTGGCCGCGTTGGAGCAGTACCTCGGTGCGCGTAGCGCAACGGCCAGCGCATCCTCCTGGACCGCTCAACGACTTGCCAGTGAGCAAACGTTGCAAATGCGTCAGCAGGGCGATGAGTGGGAAGTTCTGATTCCGCAGCCCATCGAACGCGTGTGGGCCGAAATGAACCACTACCTGGCACTGGACTTCACTCAGGAAGGCCAGCGTGACCTGCTTGAGGCCTCGGCTGATGACTACGAGTTCCTGGTTGAATACATGACCGAGACCGAGCGTGGGCGTAACCCGCTGCAGATCGTGTTCAGCCAGGACGTGCGCCGCATGTCTCAGAATATTCGCCTCGTGCTCCAGCCGGAGGGCAACCAGACCGTGCTGCGCGCCATCAATGCCAGCGAGCGTGGATTCAGCGCTGATGACCAGCGCGAGTTGCTTGAGCGTGTCTCCGGCTACTTACGTTAACTCTTAGACCTTGATTTTAGACGGAGCCCCCATGGAAAAGCGCCAGGAACTCTATGCCGGTAAGGCAAAATCCGTATACACCACCGACGACCCTGACTTGCTGGTACTGCATTTTCGTGACGATACCAGTGCCTTCGATGGCAAGAAGAAAGAGGCGCTCGCCCGTAAAGGCATGGTGAACAACATCTTCAATGCCTACATCATGCAGCGCCTGGAAGAGGGCGGCATCCCCACCCACTTCGAGCAGCAGATTTCCGACACCGAAAGTCTGGTCAAGAAGATGGAGATGATTCCCGTCGAGTGTGTCGTGCGTAACATTGCTGCGGGTGGGCTGGTGAAGCGTCTGGGCGTGGAAGAGGGCATTGCGCTCAATCCGCCTACCTTCGAGCTGTTCCTGAAGAACGACGAGAAGGGCGACCCGATGATCAACGAGTCGCTGGCCGAAACCTTTGGCTGGGCCACGCCGGAACAGCTGAGCAAGATGAAGGCGCTCACCTTCAAGGTGAACCACATCCTCAAGCAGCTGTTCGCCGAAGGCGATATGCTGCTGGTGGACTACAAGCTGGAGTTCGGCCTCTTCAAGGGTGAGGTCGTGCTGGGTGACGAGTTCTCCCCGGACGGCTGCCGCCTGTGGGATGCCAATACCCGTGAGAAGCTCGATAAGGATCGCTTCCGTCAAGGGTTGGGCGGGGTCATCGAGGCCTATGAAGAAGTCGGCCGTCGCCTGGGTATCACCTTCCCCGCCTGATCCGTCAGGCTTGCCATGGGGCCGCTCGCTGGCGCCATGGTCACTTGCGGTCTTCGGGCTCTATCGCCACCACCTCCAGGGTGGTGGCGTCGTTTTCGGCGGCGGTCAGCGCCCGAAAGCGCACATCGACATTGCGCAGGCGCACCCCGTAAAGACGTTCGGCCTGTCCGCCCCGCTGATAAGCAGGGCGGGGGTCCTGGCCCAGCACCTGCTCGATCAGCGCCCGCAGCGACGCGCCATCCTGGCGTAGAGATAGCACGCCGTGAGCCTCTGGCGAGAACACCACGGCCACCGTCTCCGGCGGTTGAGGGGCAAACCCCGCCTGGGCGCTGGGAATGGCCTCTGCCCAGGGCAGGTATGGCTTGATGTCCACCACGGGGGTGCCGCTGACCAGATCGCAGCCCGCCAGGTGAAGCGTCACGCCGGGCCCGGTCTCGATACCGGAGAGCGCGACCAGCGACAGCCCCAGCCGGTTAGGGCGATGGGTGCTGCGGCTGGCGAAGACGCCCACTTTGCGATTCCCCCCCAGCCGAGGCGGGCGTACCAGGGGCGACCAGCGTTCGGGGCTTTGGTGAAAGATGAACGATAGCCACAGGTGGCTGAAGTCTTCCAACCCGCGTACGGTCAGTGGGTCGTCGAAAGGGTGGGCCAGTACCAGGCGCGCATGGGCTGCCGGGGCCAAGCCAGGCTGGCGAGGCACGCCAAACTTGTCCGGGTAGTCGCTGATGATATGGCCAATGGGCGTGATCGAAAACGGCCCGTGGCCCCGAGAATCGTGCATGGCACTCCCTTTTGCGTGTGAGCGCACTGTTGCGTGGTGACATGGCGCCGCACGCTCGATGAATTCAAGCTCGGCTGGCACGGGTTGCCCGCCAGGGCGATGAGTATAGACTAGCCAACGGAACCGACACAGCGCTGCGCTTGACGGCCAGCGGTCACCCCATTGAGGCAACGTATGTCCAACATCGACCCTTCTTCACCGGCATCCACGCCAACGGCCCGCGTCACGTATCGCGCGGCGCTGGCCAAGGACGCCGCCGACCAGGCCGAAGTGTTCTATCATGCCGTCATGCAAGGCGCGGCCAACCATTATGGGCTGGCCGAGCGGCGCGCCTGGGCCCATGCGCTGCCCCGTGAAGGCACCGCCTGGGCGGCGCGTCAGGCGCTCTACACGACGCTGGTGGCCGCCTGCGATGGCCGCTGCGTTGGCTTTCTCGAGCTGGACGTGAGCGGTGGGCGCATTGAAACGCTTTACATCTGGCCGTCGCTGGCGGGGCGTGGCATCGGCACCACGCTGTTGATCCATGCCGAGCGCATTCTGCTGGAGCATGGCGTGGCGCAGGTGGAAATCGAGGCCAGCCGGATGCTGCTCGAACGACTGCAGCGCCGTGGCTACGATAACCTCGGCGAGCAGTGGGTCGAGCGCAGTGGTGAGATGCTCCAGCGCTACCGGCTGGTCAAGCAGCTCAGCGCGGTGGAAACCTGACGATCAAACGTTGAAGGTTTGAGTGATGCGCATCGACAGATCGACGGAGGCCACATCCTTGGTGAGGGCGCCGCTGGAAATGCAGTCCACGCCGGTGTCCGCAATGGCTTTCAGCGTCGAGTCATCGACGTTGCCGGAGGCTTCCAGGGTGGCGCGACCCCCATTGATCTCTACCGCTACGTGCAGGTCTTCGATGTCGAAATTGTCCAGCATGACGATATCAGCGCCCGCCGCCAGCGCCTGGTCCAGCTCTTCGAAGGTCTCGACTTCCACTTCCACCGGTACGTCGCTGGCCAGCTTGCGGGCCTGCGCCACGGCGGCCTGAATGCCACCACAGGCCGCGATATGATTCTCCTTGATCAAGAAGGCATCCCATAGGCCCAGGCGGTGATTATGGCCACCGCCGCAGGTGACCGCGTATTTTTGTGCCAGGCGTAGCCCCGGCAGCGTTTTGCGGGTGTCCAGCAGGCGCACACTGGTACCTTCGATCAGGTCCACGTAGCGGCGGGTGGCGGTGGCCGTGGCAGACAGCGTTTGCAGAATGTTCAGCGCGGCGCGCTCGCCGGTCAGCAGGCTGCGGGCGGGGCCTTCGAGCTCCAGAAAGCAGTGCTGGGCCTCCAGCAACTCGCCATCGCTGGCCTGCCAGCGCAGCGTGACCCGCTCGTCCAGACAGCGGAAAATTTCCTCGACCCAGGCAACGCCGCAGAGGACCGCCGGTTCGCGGGTAATCACCCTGGCGGTGGCCCACTGGTTTTCAGGGATTAGCTGTGCGGTGATGTCCCCGGTGCCCAGGTCTTCCGCCAGCCAGCGGGGTACGCAGGTGCGAATCTCTTCATCAAGCGCGGTTTGATAATGCATAGCAGTGGGTTCTCGAAGCGTGATCTTGGGTGAAAGACATTATAGTGAAACACAACGCGAACGTAGAGGAGCAAGTAAGCCGAATGAACCAGCTCGCATCCCAGGGCCAATGGGCCAAGGCTCGACAGGTCGTGTCACCCAACCAGGATGCGCGGCCCGAGCAGGAAGTGTCGCTGCTGTTGCTTCACGCGATCAGCCTGCCCCCCGGGCAGTTCTCGGGTCACGCCATCGAGGCGCTGTTCACCAATCGGCTGGTGCCCGACGAGCACCCCTTCTTCGCTACGATTGCGCACCTGCGGGTGTCGGCGCACCTGCTGATTCGCCGCGATGGCGAGTGCGTTCAGTTCGTCGACATCGACCAGCGCGCCTGGCACGCCGGGCAATCGCGCTGGTGGGACCCGGCTGAACAGGCGTGGCGGACACGCTTGAACGACTTCTCCGTAGGAGTCGAGCTGGAGGGCGATGACCAGACGCCGTTCAGCAAGGCGCAGTATGTGGCGCTTGCCGAGGCCACGCACTGGCTGATGGCGCGTTACCCGGCGCTGACCGCTGAACGGATCACCAGTCATGCTCATGTGGCCCCCTTGCGCAAGACCGACCCGGGGCCCGCCTTCGACTGGGCCTATTTCCGCCAGCGCTTGATGGCACCCACCCAATAGACGGTTAAACGGGGCAAATAAGTGGTTCTTTTAGCAACAAATGAAACGGTAGTTTGGTTACAGGAAGGTATCCTAAGTCGTAGCGACCAAGGTCCTATAAAGCGCTTATGTTGCAGTGCAATAGTTTGTTTTCGATGGCTTTTTGCGGCGTGCCGCAATTGGCAGCGTGACGACTTTGCGGTATCTTCGCATATACAAAAGGCTAATTTTTACCAAAAAACTGTAGCTTAACTACATTCATGAAAGCGTAGCTCATTGAATGTAGGGTGAAAATCCCCTGCTCGATGCATCGCGTCGGCTATTCACAGGCCTGTGGTGGCCATACACCGCAGCCGCCCCAGGCCCGAAGGGTTGGCGGGGCTCATTGTCATTTATCGTCATTCGGAGAGACCTCTATGAGTCTGGAGACAAGAGAAGATCTCGATCCGGTCGAAACCACGGAGTGGCTGGAATCCCTGGAATCGGTGCTGGATCGTGAGGGCGAAGATCGCGCCCGCTACCTGATGACCCGCTTGGCGGATCGCCTGCGCCGGGACGGGATGAAGGTGCCCTTCTCGGTGACAACCCCCCACCGCAACACGATACCGGTTCATCGCGAAGCCCCGATGCCTGGCGATCTGTTCATGGAGCGTCGTATTCGCTCCCTGATCCGTTACAACGCCATTGCTCAGGTCATTCGTAACAACCGTGCCAATCCTGGGCTGGGTGGTCACATTGCAAGTTTCATGTCGTCGGCCACGCTGTACGATGTGGGCTTCAACCACTTCTTCCGCGCCCCCAAGGGGGATTTCGAAGGCGACCTGATCTATATCCAGGGCCACGTGGCACCGGGTATCTACGCGCGTTCCTACCTGGAAGGTCGTCTGACCGAAGAGCAGATGGACAAGTTCCGCCGTGAAGTGGATGGTGACGGCCTGTCGTCATACCCCCACCCCTGGCTGATGCCTGACTACTGGCAGTTCCCCACGGTGTCCATGGGCCTTGGCCCGATTCAGGCCATCTATCAGGCTCACGTGATGAAGTACCTGCATCACCGTGAACTGAAAGACATGAAGGACCGCAAGATCTGGTGCTTCATGGGCGACGGCGAGTGCGACGAGCCGGAATCGCTGGGTGCCATCTCGCTGGCTGGCCGCGAAAATCTGGACAACTTGATCTTCGTCATCAACTGCAACCTGCAGCGTCTGGACGGCCCGGTACGCGGCAACTCCCGCGTCATGGACGAGTTCGAAGGCGTCTTCCGCGGTGCCGGCTGGAACGTCATCAAGGTGGTGTGGGGTCGTCACTGGGATCCGCTGTTCGAGAAGGACAAGAAAGGCATCCTTCAGAAGCGCATGGACGAAGCGGTCGACGGCGAGTACCAGAACTACAAGGCCAACGGTGGCGCTTACACCCGCGAGCATTTCTTCGGCAAGTACCCGGAAACCGAAGCGATGGTCAAGGACCTCTCCGACGAAGATATCTGGAAGCTCAACCGTGGCGGTCACGACCCGTTCAAGGTCTATGCGGCCTATCACGAAGCGGTCAACACCACCAACGGCAAGCCCACGGTGATCCTGGCGCATACCGTCAAGGGTTACGGTATGGGTAGCGGCGATGGCGAAGCGGCCAACGAAGCGCACCAGGTCAAGAGCATGGAATACGAAGCGCTGAAGAAATTCCGCGACCGCTTCGGCATTCCGCTGACCGACGAACAGCTCAAGGAAGTCCCGTACTACAAGCCGGAAGAAGACTCTCCCGAGCTCAAGTACATGCACCTGCAGCGCGAGCGTCTGAACGGCTACCTGCCGAGCCGCCGCAGCGATTTCGAAGCGCTGGAAATCCCCAGCCTGGAAGACAAGACGTTTGCTTCCCAGATGGGCGGTTCCAAAGGCCGCGAAATCTCTACCACCATGGCCTTCGTGCGTATCCTGAACGGCCTGGTGAAGGACAAGCAGCTGGGCAAGCAGGTCGTACCGATCATCCCCGACGAAGCGCGTACCTTCGGTATGGAAGGCATGTTCCGTCAGCTGGGTATTTACACCTCGGAAGGTCAGAAGTACGAGCCGGTCGATAAAGGCCAGATCATGTACTACCGCGAGGACCAGAAAGGTCAGGTTCTCGAAGAGGGTATTTCCGAAGCTGGCGCCATGTCCGCGTGGATTGCGGCCGCCACTTCCTACAGCAACAACAACGTCACGCTGCTGCCGTTCTACATCTACTACTCGATGTTCGGCTTCCAGCGTATCGGTGATCTGGCCTGGGCCGCAGGCGACCTGCAGGCACGCGGCTTCATGGTCGGCGGTACCGCCGGGCGCACCACGCTGAACGGCGAAGGTCTGCAGCACCAGGATGGCCACAGCCTGATCCAGGCGTCTACCATCCCCAACTGCCGCAGCTACGACCCGACCTATGCTCACGAAGTTTCGGTCATCGTGCAGGATGGTCTGAAGCGCATGTTCACGGACAAAGAGAACTGCTTCTACTACCTCACCGTCATGAACGAGAACTACGAGCATCCCGAGCTCGAGAACGTCCCCGCCGACGATATCGTCAAGGGCATGTATCTGCTCAAGGAGACTCAGGGCGACAAGGGCCGCGTTCAGCTGCTGGGGTCGGGCACCATCCTGCGTGAAGTCGAAGCCGCTGCCGAGCTGCTGGCCAACGACTGGGACATCGGGGCCGATATCTGGAGCGTCACCAGCTTCAACGAGCTGCGCCGCGAAGCGCTGCTGCTGGAGCGCGAAGCCTTCCTGAACCCGGACGCCGAGGCCAGCAAGCCTCACGTGACCCAGTGCCTGGAAGGTCGTGATGGCCCGGTGATTGCCTCTACCGACTACATGAAGCTGTATGCGGACCAGGTACGCGCCTGGGTACCCAACGACTACACCGTGTTGGGCACCGATGGCTTTGGCCGTTCCGATACCCGCGAGAAGCTGCGCTACTTCTTCGAAGTGGATCGCTACTTCGTGACCGTTGCGGCGCTGCGCGCGCTGGCCGATCGCGGTGAAATTGATCGCAAGCACGTTGGCGAAGCGCTGAAGAAGTACGGCATCGATGCCAACAAGCCCAACCCGCTGACCAGCTAAACCGCTGCCCGGCGGGCCACTGCCCGCCGGCTCGATCCGATTTGGAAGGAGCGCGACCTTGAGTAGCGAAATCATCAAAGTTCCCGATATCGGTGGCGATACCGATGTCGAAATCATCGAGATTGCGGTGTCAGAAGGCGACGTCATTGAAGCGGAAGACACCCTGATCACTCTGGAATCCGACAAAGCCAGCATGGATGTACCGGCCCCGAAAGGCGGCAAGGTGGTCAAAGTGTTGGTGAAAGAGGGCGACAAGGTCTCTGAAGGCGACGACATCGTCGAGCTGGAAGTGGAAGGTAGCGGCGATGCCGAACCGGAAGCCAAGGCTGACAGCGCCGCCGAGGAAGCCCCTGCGCCCAAGCAGGAAGAGGCCCCTGCACCGGCAGCGAAAAAAGCCAGCGGTGGCAAGCAGACCGTTGACATCAAGGTGCCTGACCTGGGTGGTTCCGACAACGTCGAGATCATCGAAGTGGCCGTTGGCGAAGGCGACGACGTCAACGCCGAAGACACGCTGATCACGCTGGAGTCCGACAAGGCTTCCATGGACGTGCCCAGCCCGCATAGCGGGAAAATCGTCTCCTTGACCGTCAAGGAAGGCGATACCGTGTCGGAAGGCGATGTCATCGGCAAGATGGAAATCGCCGGTGGCGATGACGCTGCCGAGGAAGAGCCTGCCAAGGCCGAACAGCCTGCCCCTGCCAGCGAGCCCGCCGAAGAAGAAGCGGCTGAAGAAGAGAGTGGCAGCGGTGAGCCAGAGCGCAAGGAGATCCGCGTGCCGGATCTTTCCGGCTCTGCAGACGTGCCCATCATCGAGATAGGTGTGTCGGTAGGCGACGAAGTCGACGTCGAAGACCCGCTGATCACCCTGGAGTCCGACAAGGCTTCCATGGACGTGCCTAGCCCTTACAAGGGCAAGCTCGTCGAGCTGACCGTCAAGGAGGGCGATACCGTCTCCGAAGGCGACGTGATTGGCTACATGGAAGTGGCGGGCGCCAGGAAGGCCGCGCCGAAGAAAGCGGCGCCTGAAAAGGCATCGCAAAGCAGTGCCAGCCCGGCCAGCGCCAAGCCTGTGGCCAGTGGCGGCACGCCGAGCCCAGAAGCGCAAATGGCAGCACACAAGCCCCGTGACGGCAAGCTGGTACATGCTGGCCCGGCGGTACGCATGCTGGCCCGCGAGCTGGGTGTCGACCTGGGGCTGGTGAAGCCCAGCGGCCCGAAAGAGCGCGTGCTCAAGGAAGACGTGCAGGCCTACGTCAAGCAGGTGTTGGCCAACCAGGGCAGCGCCCAGGCCGCCGCACCGGCAGCGTCAGGTGGCGCGGGTATTCCTGCCGTGCCGGAAGTCGACTTCAGCCAGTTCGGTGAAGTGGAAGAGAAGCCGATGGGCCGCCTGCTCAAGATGGGCGCGACCAATCTGCATCGCAGCTGGCTCAACGTGCCTCACGTCACCCAGTTCGACGAAGCCGATATCACCGAGCTGGAAGACTTCCGCAAGGCGATGAAGGCCGAGGCCGAAGCCCAGGGGGCGAAGCTCACGCCGCTGCCATTTTTGGTCAAGGCGTGCGCCTTTGCTCTGCGCAAGTACCCGCAGTTCAACGTCAGCCTGAAAGGCGACGGCGATACGCTGGTCTGGAAGAAGTACGTGCATATCGGTATCGCGGTGGATACGCCGGATGGCCTGATGGTGCCCGTACTGCGCGATGCCGACAAGAAATCCTTGATCGAGATCGCCAAGGAAATGGCAGAGCTGGGCAAGAAAGCGCAGACCAAGAAGCTCAAGCGCGACGAGATGACCGGTGGCTGCTTCACCATTTCGAGCCTGGGCTCGATCGGTGGCACGGCCTTCACGCCTATCGTCAATGCGCCTGAAGTGGCGATCCTGGGCGTGTCGAAAGCGCAAATGAAGCCGGTGTGGGATGGCAGTGCCTTCCAGCCGCGCTTGATGATGCCGCTGTCGCTCTCCTATGACCACCGGGCGATCAACGGTGCCGATGCGGCACGCTTCACTGCCTTCCTGGCAGACGTGCTCACCGATATCCGTCGTCTGTTGCTGTAATCAGACCACGAGCAAGCCACAAGCGGCGCCCCTATGGGCGCCGCTTGTGTTTCTGTGGCGTCAGCAGAAAACCAGCGTGACCAAAGTACTAGCCATCGCCACTTTGCTGTTTTCGCTTGAAAAAACGCAAAATAATCGGCCTTTCAGGCTTTTGGGGAGTTGTGTCGCCTGAACGGCACGGTTATTGTCGATTCATTGATTTATTCGATCACCACCAATCAAGTACGAACATTCAAGGAGCAGTGCCATGCGTTTAATCCTGTTGGGTGCCCCCGGCGCGGGGAAGGGGACTCAAGCTCAGTTTATTTGTGAGCAGTTCAAGATTCCCCAAATTTCCACCGGGGATATGCTGCGCACCGCCATCAAGGACGGCACTGAGCTGGGGCTCAAGGTCAAGGAGATCATGAACAGTGGTGGGCTGGTGTCCGACGAGATCATCATCGACCTGGTCAAGGAGCGCATCAGCCAGCCGGACTGCGCCAACGGTTTCCTGTTTGACGGGTTCCCCCGCACCATTCCTCAGGCCGATGCCATGAAAGAAGGCGGCGTGAAACTCGATCACGTGCTGGAAATCGCCGTGCCGGACGAAGAGATCGTCAGCCGCCTTGCCGGACGTCGTGTTCACCCCGCCTCGGGCCGTGTCTACCACATCGATCACAATCCGCCCAAAGAGCCGGGCAAGGACGATGTCACCGGGGAAGCCCTGATCCAACGGGAAGACGATCAGGAGTCTACCGTGCGCAACCGCCTGTCGGTGTACCACGACCAAACGGCTCCGCTGGTGGACTACTACCAGCAGTGGGCCAAAGAGGACCCGGCCGCTGCACCCCAGTACCACCGTGTGGAAGGGGTGGGCAGCGTGGCCGATATCACCCGCCAGGTGAAAGAAGCGCTGAACTGAGCCTGGTAAAGACTGCTCGACTGACGATGGCCCGCAGGTTCCCTGCGGGCCATCGTCGTCAAGGCCGCCAGACGGTATACTGGCGGCCTATTTTTTTCGGAGTGCCACACGGTTATGTCGTCGCGATATCTTCTGGCATTGGATGCCTCCTCCAGTGCCTGCTCTGCCGCGCTGCTGCGTCAGGAGAGTGATCAGTCCGAGTGTCTGGCGCGTTACGAAATGACGCCGCGCGCCCATACCAAACGCTTGATGCCGATGGTCGACGAGCTGCTGGCTACCGCCGCCATTGCGCCCGGGCAGCTGGACGCCGTCGCGTTTGGCCGTGGGCCGGGCTCCTTTACCGGCCTGCGCATTGCCGCCGGGGCGGCCCAGGGGTTGGCCTTCGGCCTGGAGCGCCCGCTGCTGGGTATCTCTACCCTGGAAGCGCTGGCCCTGCAGGTGCATCGCCGTTATCACTTTCGCCATGTGGTGACCGCGCTGGATGCCCGAATGGGTGAAATTTACGTGGCCAGCTGGCACTGCCTGAATGACGTGGTCAGCCCGCAAAGCGATGAGCGAGTACTGGCCCCAGGCGCTTTTAGACTGCCATCCGATGAAACCGACTGGGTCGGAGTCGGCTCGGGCTTTGCGCTTTGGGACGCTTTCGATGTGGGAGTGCATGTGGGCATGACCCAGCACCTCAGCGACGACCTGGAGCCGCGCGCCGAAGAGATGGCCTGGCTGGCCGCGCGGGACCTGGACGCGGGGTTGGGTGTCGCCGCCCACGAAGCGCAGCCCGTCTACCTGCGTAACGACGTGGCATGGAAAAAGCCGGCATGAGCCCGGCGCGCCCACCGATAGCGCTGCCCGCCGGGCTGACGCTGGAAGAGAGCGATGGCCGATTGGCGCTGGTCGGCGACGAGCGCCAGTACGGCAAGCCCTTGAGCGTCGATTTCGTGTCCGGCAAGGCAGCCCATCGGCGTCAGTTCGGCGGTGGGCGCGGCCAGCTGGTGGCCAAGGCGTGCGGGCTTTCCAAAGGCGTGACGCCGAGCATCGTGGATGCCACAGCAGGGCTTGGGCGTGACGCGTTCGTGTTGGCCAGCCTGGGTGCCGAGGTGCTGATGGTCGAGCGCGTGCAGGCCATTGCCGCGCTGCTGGAGGATGGCCTGGACCGGGCCGCCAGAGACGCCGAGACGGCGCCCATCACCGCGCGCATGCAGCTGCGTCATGGCGATGCCTGTGAGGCGCTGGCGGCGCTGGTGGCCAGCGCCGCGTTCACCCCGCAGGTCGTGCACCTGGACCCCATGTTTCCCCATCGCGAGAAATCGGCGCTGGTTAAGAAGGAAATGCGCTTGTTTCGTGAACTGGCCGGGACGGACGATGACGCCCCGCGCCTGCTGGAAGCGGCGCTGGCGGTGGCCACTCACCGGGTGGTGGTCAAGCGCCCGCGCAAGGCACCGCCTATTGCAGGTCCTGCGCCACAGCATACAATCGAAGGCAAAACCAGCCGCTATGACCTGTACGTTCACCGCTCCTTGAGCCGCTAAGGCGGCCTGCAGGCAGGGCGCAAGAGAAGGAGTCTCTATGCAGTACGCGTGGCGAGAAGGTAACCGTGTGGCGCTTCTGCCGGAAGCATCGCGCTTTCTGCCAGCCATGTTCGACGCCGTCCATCAGGCCCAGCACTATGTTTTCGTAGAGCTTTACCTGATGGAGTCGGGGGCGTTGGCCGACCAGATGATCGACGTGCTGGTGGCCGCGGCCGAGCGTGGCGTGCAGGTGTATGTGCTGCTGGATGGCTATGGCGCCATGGGGCTGAAGCGCGAGGATCGTGAACGGCTGCAGGAGACCGGTGTAGCCTTGCAGCTGTTCAATCCGATTGGCTTCCACTCGCTGGCACGCAACCTGAGCCGTGACCACCGCAAGATCGTGGTGGTGGATGGCGAGGTAGCCTTCACGGGCGGGTTTGGCGCGGTGGATGAATTCCTGGAGGCCTGGTACGAAATCGCCGCCCGGGTCGAAGGGCCCGTGGTGGCCGACTGGGAGGCGCTGTTTCGTCGCTTGTGGCGTTCGCGGCTGACCCGCTATGCCTCCCCGCAAGGGCCGCGCCTGGCGCTGCCGGAAGCGCGAGTGGCCGAGCCTTATGATGCCGGCGTCAGTGGCCGCGTGATGTCGGGCCGTGGCTATCGCTACCAGGCCATTCGGCACTCACTCTACGCGCGGGTCCACCAGTCTCGCCAACGGCTGTGGCTATGTACGCCCTATTTCGTGCCGACCTTTTCACTGCGTCGGCGGCTGGTGCGCGCGGCCCGGCGCGGGGTGGACGTTCGCCTGCTGCTGCCCGGTGCCAAGCATGACCACCCCGGCGTGCGTTACGCAGGCCAGCGCTTTTATCACAGCTTGCTGAAGGCGGGCGTGCGTATCTTCGAATTCAAGCCAACCTTCATTCATGCCAAGTTTGCTCTGGCAGACGACTGGGTGAGCCTGGGCTCCTGCAACTTTGACCACTGGAACCTGCACTGGAACCTGGAAGCCAACCAGGAGGTGGAAGATGCAGCCTTCGCCAACGACGTGCGCGAGCTGTTCGAGCGCAACTTTGCTGCCAGTGACGAGGTGGATGCCCAGGCCTGGGCCGCGCGGCCCTGGTGGCAGCGCGCCCGGGAGTGGGTATATGGCGCGCTGGATGGCCTGGTCACGCGGCTCAAGTAGCGGTTTACCTGCGCTTTTTACCCTTGGCAGGGGTTTTCTTGCGGGGCTTGGGTTTGGGCGTTTCCGGGGGCACGCGGTAGTGCAGGTAGAGGTCGAGCACCAGTTCGGGTAGCTGGGCCACCAGCGCTTCCTGATTGGCCTGGTCGCTGGCCATCTCGGCCATGTCGGGTTCGTCGTCAAACAGACCCGAGAGCAGCATGAAGGGCAGCAGCAGGGTGGCCGCAGCCTCTTCGTCCTCCTGGAACCAGGCGCTTTCGTCGCTGAACACGCCTTCCATGAAGCCTGCGCACCAGTCGCCGATGGGCGTCTCTTCGGCGGGCAGGCCATCCAGGGTCAGCTCGAAGGGCAGCTCTGGCAGACCGCCTTGCTCCAGCACCGCCATGGCGTTATCACGCAGCAGGCAGAGGAGGTGCGTGACCTCGTCGCGTTCAGCGTCGTCCTGGTAGTTGGGCTCGCCCTGAAAGAGCTCGGCAAGCCATGCGTCGCGTGGCTGTTCGCTGGGCGCCACGGCCAGGGCCACCAGGAAGCCATGGGCCGAGATCAGGTCCAGGGCATCTTCGCCCACGCGGTCCGAATCGAGAAAATCGTCCAGCCTGTCCAGCTGCTCATCTTCCAGCAGCGGCTGGGGAGGCACGCTGTCGGAAGCGGTTGCGGGGGGCTCGTTGTTGCGCTCTGCCATGAAAAGCCTCATCGGGGTATCTTGAATCGAACAACATCTTGACGGTTAGTTTATCACTAATGAACACCACACCACTGCCTTCCTGGCCTGCTGATGAGCTGGAAGCGTTGTCACCACCCGCGCTGGCTTCCGCCGCCCGTGAACGGGTCATGGAAGCACTGGCTCGCTGTCGGGAAGTGTATCCGACGCTACCGACTCCCGGGGTCTGGTTCGATCTGAAGGGCGCAGGGGCTGGGCAGGCCCACTGGGGCCGACAAGGACTGCGCTTCAATCCCGTGCTGATGGCGGCCAACCGCACGGCCTTCTTCGATGAGGTGATTCCTCATGAAATGGCCCACTGGCTGGTCTTTCACTTGGCCAACGGCACCCGTTTGAAACCCCATGGCCGGGAGTGGCAGACCGTCATGCGTGACCTGTTTGGGCTGGAACCCCGGGTTACCCACCGTTTCGATATCGGGCAAGCGCAGTCGCGGCCCTACCGCTACCAGTGCGCCTGCCAGACCCACGCCTTTACGGCCAGACGTCATGCCTTAGTGGTAAAAGGGCAGCGATATCGCTGCCGACATTGTCATCAGACCTTGGTCTACAGTACTTGATGAATCCCGGAAATATGTTTTAAGTGTATGTTTTTTAAAATAAAAATGTTAATACCAATGTCTAAGGGGAAGCCGTCATCGGGAGGTTTATGCTAGGTAAAGATTAGCCGGGTCGGTGCCACCAATAACAAGACCGACACAACTTCCACGAGAGTGCATTTTCACGGACAGAGGCAATTTCATGAGCGAGCATCAGAACGTCTATCCAGTGCGCGATAGCATCGCAGCCAAGGCATGGGCCGACAAAGACAAGTATGCGGCAATGTATCAGCAGTCCATGGAGGACCCTGAAGGCTTCTGGGCCGAGCAAGCCAAGCGTCTCGACTGGATCAAGACTCCCAGCAAGATCAAGAATACCTCGTTCGCCCGCGACAACGTCGATATTCGCTGGTTCGAAGATGGCGAGCTGAACGTCAGCGCCAACTGCCTGGACCGCCATCTGGCCACGCGTGGCGACCAGACGGCGATCATCTGGGAAGGCGATGATCCCAGCGAATCCAAACACATCACCTACCGTGAGCTGTACGAGCGTACTAACCAGCTGGCCAATGGCCTGAAATCGCTGGGCATTCAGAAAGGCGATACGGTCACGCTGTATATGCCGATGATTCCCGAAGCCGCCATGGCCATGCTGGCCTGTGCGCGGATCGGCGCGGTGCACTCGGTGGTCTTTGGTGGCTTCTCCCCGGACGCCGTGGCTCAGCGCGTGATTGGTGCGGACTCCAAGCTGGTGATCACCGCCGATGAGTCGGTGCGCGGTGGCAAGCATGTGCCGCTGAAAGAGAACGTCGACTCGGCGCTGACCCGTGATGGCACCGACGTGTGCAAGAACGTGCTGGTCGTCAAGCGCACCGGGGGCGATATCGACTGGCAGGCAGGCCGTGACCTGTGGTTCGACGAGCTGGTCGATCAGCAGTCGACCGAGTGCCCGGCTGAACCCATGAACGCAGAAGATCCGCTGTTCATTCTGTATACCTCAGGCTCTACCGGCGCGCCGAAAGGGCTGAAGCATACCACTGGCGGCTACCTGACCTATGCTGCCATGACCCATCAATATATTTTCGACTACCAGGAAGGCGAGATCTACTGGTGTACCGCCGACGTGGGCTGGGTCACCGGGCATAGCTATATCGTGTACGGGCCGCTGGCCAACGGCGCCACGACGCTGATGTTCGAAGGCGTGCCCAGCTATCCGACCCATGGTCGGATGGGCGACATCGTCGACAAGCACCAGGTCAACATCCTCTATACCGCGCCGACCGCCGTTCGTGCACTGATGGCCCATGGTGACCGCGTGATGGATTCCAGCAAGCGCGACTCGCTGCGCCTGCTGGGCTCGGTGGGTGAGCCGATCAACCCGGAAGCCTGGGAGTGGTTCTACCGGGTCATCGGCAACGAGAAGTGCCCCATCGTGGATACCTGGTGGCAGACCGAGACGGGCGGCATCATGATTGCGCCGCTGCCGGGGGCCACCGACCTCAAGCCGGGCTCGGCCACGACACCGTTCTTCGGGGTCAAGCCCGCACTGGTGGACAACGAGGGCCAGACGCTGGAGGGGGCCAATGAAGGTAACCTGGTGATTCTCGACTCCTGGCCGGGGCAGGCGCGCTCCATCTGGGGGGATCACGAGCGCTTCGTGCAGACCTACTTCTCCACCTACGACGGCATGTACTTTACCGGTGACGGCTGCCGCCGCGACGAGGACGGCTACTACTGGATCACCGGCCGTGTGGACGACGTGCTCAACGTCTCTGGCCACCGCATGGGCACCGCCGAAATCGAGTCGTCGCTGGTCGCTCATTCCGCCGTGGCCGAGGCCGCCGTGGTGGGCTTCCCCCATGACATCAAGGGTCAGGGCATCTATATCTACGTGACCTTGAACGATGGCATGGATCCCACCGACGAACTGAAGAAAGAGCTGACCCAGTGGGTGCGTAAGGATATCGGCCCCATTGCGTCGCCGGACGTCATCCAGTGGGCACCGGGGCTGCCCAAGACCCGTTCGGGCAAGATCATGCGACGCATCCTGCGCAAGATTGCGGCCAACGAGTGTGATGGGCTGGGCGATACCAGTACCCTGGCAGACCCGTCGGTGGTCGATGACCTGATCGAACATCGTGCCAACCAGTAAGGGAAGCACCCCCATGAATCGTCTTGTGGGGGCTGTTTTCAATGACCAGCGTCACGCCTGGATTTATTAAATCAGGGCAAACTGCGTTAGTCTGTCGCGGTGCCGGCCATGAGCCGGCACCGCTGTTTCTGTTTGAATGACGTTCCAATGACAAATTGTGCATGTGATGCTTGGGCATGATGAAGCCCATGGGGTACCATGCCTCAACCGTATGAGCCTAGCGTCGCGGCGGCAGGCAACCCCGCTGCTCGAGGAACCGGAGGAAAATCCATGGCAGTAGCCCATAAGTTTATCGTCGCTGACGACCATCCGCTGTTTCGCGCAGCGCTTACCCAGGCGTTGCGCCAGTTGGCCCCCCAGGCCGAGATCGTCGAAGCCGACACCATGGAAGCCACCACGGAGGTCGTCAACCGACATCCCGATGCGGATTTGATCCTGCTGGATCTGCACATGCCGGGAGCCCACGGCTTTTCGGGGTTGATTCAGCTGCGCGGGCAGATGCCCGATATTCCCGTTGCCGTGGTGTCCGGCAGCGATGAGCCTTACGTGGTGCGGCGCGCCATCGACTACGGGGCGTCCGGGTTCATCCCCAAATCCTCCTCACTGCAGCTGATTGCCGAAGCCGTGGGCGAAATTCTGCAGGGGGAAGTCTGGTTGCCTGAAGCGCTGGCCAACGTACTGGAAGAGACCAGCGAAGAGGAGTCGCGTTTTGCCGAAGCGATTGCGTCGCTGACTCCCCAGCAGTTCCGGGTATTGAACATGCTCACCGAAGGTCTGCTCAACAAGCAGATTGCCTATGAGCTGAATGTCTCGGAAGCCACGATCAAGGCGCACGTCACGGCAATTCTGCGCAAGCTGGGCGTTCACTCGCGCACCCAGGCGGTCATCGCCGCGCAAAAGCTGGAAGTGGAGCCGCCCAAAGTCGAGTCCTGATCGCGACGGTAGGCAACCAAAACGCCGCGCCTGGAGTTCTCCAGGCGCGGCGTTTTGTTAGGTGTTGCTTTGTCAGGGTCAGGGCCAGGGTCAGGGTTTGGCCCGACTGGCCTGCAGGGTGCGTGTCAGCAGAGCACGCAGGGCGGCGGGTTTCACGGGTTTCAGGAGCATGTGGTACCCCGCCCGCTTGATCTCCTCGGCCACGGTTTCGGTGCGGTCAGCGGTGATCACGATGCCCGGCACGGCGCCCTCGAAGCGCTCGCTGAGGGCTTCCAGAGCCATCAGGCCGGTGACTTCGTTATCCAGATGGTAATCCGCCAGAATGGCATCCGGGTCGCCATCCATGTTGCGCAGAATCGACTTGGCCCCTCCGATGCTGGTGGCGGTGAAGACCTCACAGCCCCAGCCGCTCAGCATGGCGGTCATGCCCTCCAGAATCAGGGTTTCATTGTCGATACAGACGATGCGGGTGCCCGCCAGCTTGTTGCCACTGCGGCGATGACCAGCCTCTTGCTCTATCGGCGCAATCTCCTTGGCCGCCACGATGGGCACGCTCACCGAAAAGACCGTCCCGATGCCTTCCCAGGAGCGTACCTTGATGGGGTGGTCCAGCACGCGACTCATGCGGTCGGCGATGGACAGTCCCAGCCCCAGCCCTTTTTCGCTCTCCTTGTGACGCGACACCTGATCGAGACGACGAAACTCCTGGAAAATCTCGGTGAGCTTGGACTCGGGAATGCCGGGGCCGCTATCCCATACCTCGATCAGCAGCCGTTCGCCCTGGCGGCGGCAGCCCAGCAGCACGCGCCCTTCCTGAGTGTAGCGAATGGCGTTGGAGAGGAAGTTCTGCACGATACGGCGCAGCATTTGCGGGTCAGAGTCGACCCACTTCTGGGTGGGGACGACGTCCAGGTCCAGACCGCGGTCGTCGGCCATGACTTCGAACTCGGCCCGCAGCGGGCGGAAGATGTCGGCCAGCGCGAAGTGGCTGCGGCGTGGGGTCAGCGCGCCCGCATCCAGCTTGGAGATATCCAGCAGCGTTCCCAGCAGCTCTTCGGCGGCCTGCAGCGAGTTGTCGATATGCCCAATGGTGCGCTGGGTATCGCTGGCGGTGACGTTTTGCATCAGCGCCGAGGTAAACAGGCGCGCAGCGTTCAGCGGCTGCAGCAGATCGTGGCTGGCGGCGGCCAAAAAGCGCGTTTTCGAGGCGTTGGCATCCTCGGCCAGCTGCTTGGCCTGGCGCAGCGCTTGCTCCGCTTCTGCGCGCACCCGGTTCTCCTGGCGCAGGGCGGCGTTGGCCTCTGAAAGCGCCTGGGTGCGCTCCCTGACGCGCTCCTCCAGGGTTTCATTGGTCTCCTTGAGCGCAATCTCGGCCTGGCGGCGTTCGGTAATATCCTGATACAGCGCAAAAAAGCCCAGAATCGACTGGCTGTCGCCAAAGTGGGGCGTATAGGTCACCAGCATGTAGCGCATGGCATCATTGACGCGCATGGAGACCTCGAAGCTGACACGCTCACCGGCCAGCGTTCGCTGTACCCAGGGCAGCCGCTCTTCGGCCTGCTTGACCGGCAGAACGTCTTCATAGCGACGCCCGATGACCGCGTTACGATCGATGCTGAAGGCCTGCTCGTAGGCGCGGTTGGTGAACAGGTAGCGGCTCTCCTTATCGAAGTAGGCAATCAGCGCCGGTACGTTATCGGTATAGATACGGATATTGTTTTCAGAGCGAATCAGCGCCTCTTCGATGCGCTTTTGCTGGGTAATGTCCTGATAGGTGTAGACGAAGCCGCCCCCGGGCATGGGGTTGCCCTGCACTTCCAGTACGCTGCCATCCTGGCGGTAACGCACGTAGCGGTGGGGCTGGCCTGCCCGAATGTTGTCGATCAGCAGCTGGACATGCTCCTCCGGGTCGCCGGGGCCATACTCGCCATTATGGGCGTTGTAACGGAAGATGCGGTCCATGGGGGCGCCGACCCGAATCAGGTGGTCGGGGAAGCGGAACAGCTCCAGATAGCGCTGGTTCCACACCACCAGCCGCAGGTTCTGATCGACCACGCTGATGCCCTGGTTGATGTTTTCGATGGTCGCCTGCAGCAGGGCGCGGTTGAACTCCAGCACCTGGGAGGCTTCATCGACGATGGAGATCACATCGGAAATGCCGATGCCGCGCCCCTGCAGCGCCGAGTTCACCACGATACGCGCCGACGAGGCGCCCAGCACCGACGCCAAAAAGCGTTCGGTAAACTGGATGACGTCGATGGAGGCGCGGGTGCCATCGTCCAGCGGTTTGCCCGCCCGGCGGGCGTAGTCTTCGAAAGCGCGATCCACCTGGCCTGCACCGAGGAAGCGTTCACACAGTACCTTCAAGTCGCCTACCGTGGTCGCACCCGTCCAGGGGCGGTTCACCGAGGTCTGGCGGGTCTCGACGCTGTCGACGAACAGCGACGCCTGAATGCGCTCGACCACGCGCTGGGAGGTGATCTGCGAGACGAAGATATAGCAGAACAGATTGATGCCCAGCGAGAGCATCACCCCATGGGTGAACGGGTCGCCCAGGTTGAGGCCGAACAGGGCCGTGGGCGAGAGCCAGGAGATGCCCAGTGGCCCGCCAAACAGCCATGCCTGGGGCAGCACGCCGGCGTTGATCATGGCCGGCATCAGCAGGCTATAGGCCCAGATGGCAAAGCCGGCATTCATGCCGATGACGACGCCCAGCCGGTTGCCGCGCTTCCAGTACAGCCCGCCGATCAAGGCAGGCGCAAATTGCCCAGCCGCGGCAAACGAGAGCATGCCGATGGAGGCCAGCGAGGTGAACTCGCCAATCAGCTGATAGAAACCGTAGGCCATGGCCAGCACGGCGATGATGGTCAGGCGGCGGGCGCGCAGCACCAGCCGTCCGTAGTCTCGGGCCTTGGTGTCGAACCAGCGCAGCCGGAACAGGGCCGGAATGACGATTTCATTGGAGATCATGATGGACACCGCCACCGCCGCTACGATGACCATGCCGGTGGCTGCGGAAAAGCCGCCAATGAAGGTCAGCAGAGTCAGCCACTGCTGGCCGGAGGCCATGGAGAGCGCCAGCACGTAAGTGTCGGGCTCGACACCGCTTTCCGAGAACAGCATCAGTCCCGCGGCGGCCAACGGCACCACGAAGAAGGCAATGGCCAGCAGGTAGAGCGGGAATAGCCAGCGCGACTTGCTGGCGTCGTCCGGGTGAATGTTTTCGACTACCGCCACGTGAAACTGACGTGGCAGGCAGAGGATGGCCAGCATGGCCAGTAGCGTTTGTGCCCAGAAGCTCTGGCCGAAATCCTGGTTAGCCAACTGGCGCTGCAGCTCCAGCTGGCTTTCCGCATGGCCCATCAACTCACCCAGCCCGCCGAACATGCCCCACGTGACGAAGGCCCCCAGCACCAGGAAGGCCAGCAGTTTGACCAGTGACTCGAAGGCGACCGCATGAATCAGCCCCTCATGGTGCTCGGTGGCATCGGTATGGCGTGTGCCAAACAGAATGGCAAAGATCGCCATGACGATGGCCACATAAAACGCCGTATCGGCAAACAGCGGGGTGTGGGTGAGGTCCTGTGCATCGGTCAACACGCTGAAGCTGGTCGAGACGGCTTTTAGCTGCAGGGCGATATAGGGCAGCGTACCGATCAGCGCCACCAGGCTGGCGAAGGCGGCCAGCGACTGCGTCTTGCCGTAACGCGACGCAATGAAGTCGGCAATGGAGGTGACGTTCTGGTGCTTGGCAACGCGAATCATCTTGGCCAGTACCGGCCAGAACAGCAGGAACGTCAGAATTGGCCCGACGAAAATGCTGGCAAACGACCAGCCTGCCGTGGCGGCCTGGCCCACCGCGCCGTAAAACGTCCAGGACGTACAGTAAATTGCCAGCGCCAGGCTGTAGATGATGGGGCGGCGGCGGCTGGCGCCATGGGTGCGCGCCCGGCGGTCGCCGTACCAGGCAATGCCGAACAGCACGGCAATATAGAGTAGTGATACGGCTACCAGCAGCCCGCCGTGAAACATGCTTCTCTCCCTGTCTTGTTATCTGCGCCCCATGCGGCGGTGCGTTCAGTGAGGCTCCATTCTAGGGGAATTGCCCTGCAGCGCCAGTGCTCAAGATGAATGAGCAGGCTCTGCGCAGGCTTGTTCGAGCAGCGTGGAGGAGGTGCGCAACGTGCGGATGCCGGTGATATCCGGCGAACGGGTGTCGATATCCACCGGCACCAGCTCACGGCTGCTGCAGTTCAATAGGTAGGCCTGGGGAATTACCAGGTCCGTATGGTGACGCTCGAAGTGGTAGAGCATGAACTCGGCAAGCAGGGCGCCTTCGTGCTGGGTGCGCTGCAGGCTATCGCGGTCGAGCACGCTGAAGCGCGTGGTCATGGGAAACACGAAGGTCCATGGGCGCCATATTTCGGTGCCGGTACTGCTGTCCACGATCACCGCCGAGGCGGGCAGCTGCTGCTGCTTGTGATCGAACCAGGAGTACTCCACGTGAATCTGGTAGCTCAGCATGCCGAGTCCGGCAAAGACCGGCACGATCCATTTGGGCAGACGCCGCCCTGACAGGTGGCGCAGTATCAGAGCAATACCCGCCGCCGCCAAGGCGGCGAAGACAGCGGCAATCAAGTGCCAGATCATAACGATGCTTCCTAAAACAACTCGGGCTTCCCATGGGAAGCCCGATGCGTGATGGGTTCCAGGGCTAGCCCATTGGCTAGCCAGGAACGATTATGGCTTAGTGATCGACAGCGGCACCAGCCCCTTTCGGGTAACGCACGCTCTCGACAAGCTCCTGAATCTCCTTGGGCGGCGCTGCCGTGACGCTGGAGACAGCGAAGGCGACCGCAAAGTTGATCAATGCGCCGACGGCACCGAAGGAGAGCGGTGAAATGCCGATGAACCAGTTGTCAGGCGTGTTCGGCAGCATGTTGGTACCGGGGATGAAGAACCAGCCCAGGTAGGTGAAGATGTACAGCAGGGTGGCCACCAGGCCTGCCAGCATGCCGCAGATTGCGCCAGTGCTGTTCATGCGGGTGGAGAAGATACCCATCATCAGCACGGGGAACAGTGAGGCTGCCGCGATACCGAAGGCCAGGGCGACCGTCTGTGCCGCAAACCCGGGAGGGTTCAAGCCCAGATAGGTGGCCAGCAGAATGGCACCCCCCATCGAGATACGTGCCGCCAGCATCTCGTTTTTCTCGGAAATGTTGGGGTTGATGGTGTTCTTGATCAAGTCATGACTGATGGCCGAGGAGATCGCCAGCAGCAAGCCTGCGGCCGTGGAAAGGGCTGCAGCGATACCCCCTGCCGCGATCAAACCGATGACCCAGCCGGGCAGGTTGGCAATCTCCGGGTTGGCCAGTACCAGAATGTCATTGTTGACGTTCAGCTCGTTGCCTTCCCAGCCGCGTGCTTCGGCGGTGGCTGCAAACTCCGTGTTGGTGTCGTTGTAGAACTGGATACGGCCATCGTTGTTCAAGTCATTGAAGGTGATGAGGCCGGTATCTTCCCAGGTTCTGAACCAGGTGGGACGGTCTTCATACAGCAGAGGCTCGGCCGCTGCCATTTCGTAATCCTCTACCTGTCCGGTCATCTCGGGATAGACGGTGGTCATCAGGTTCAGACGTGCCATGGAGGCCACCGCAGGCGCGGTGAGGTAGAGCAGGGCGATGAATACCAATGCCCAGCCAGCCGACCAGCGCGCGTCAGCCACCTTGGGCACCGTGAAGAAGCGAATGATGACGTGGGGAAGACCCGCCGTACCGATCATCAACGACAGGGTGAACAGCACCATGTTCAGCTTGTTGTCCACATCTGCGGTGTAGTCGCGGAAGCCCAGCGCGTTGACGACGTCATCCAGCTTTTGCAGCAGCGGTACGCCCGACTCGGTGTGGGTGCTGAACATGCCGAACATCGGGATCGGGTTGCCGGTCAGCTGCATGGCGATGAACACCGCAGGAATGGTGTAGGCCACGATCAGTACGATGTACTGAGCCACCTGGGTGTAGGTGATGCCTTTCATGCCGCCAAACACGGCGTACAGGAAAACGATCGCTGCGGCGATCCAGATACCCCAGGTGCTGGGCACTTCGAGGAAGCGAGAGAACGCCACACCAGCGCCGGTCATCTGGCCGATAACGTAGGTCACTGACGCGATGATCAGACACACCACCGCTACCACGCGGGCGGTGCGGCTGTAGAAGCGCTCACCGATGAAGTCCGGCACGGTAAACTTGCCGAACTTGCGCAGGTAAGGTGCCAGCAGCATCGCCAGGATAACGAAGCCGCCCGTCCAACCCATCAGGAAGGTGGAGTTGGCGTAGCCACCCGAGGCAATCAGGCCTGCCATGGAGATGAACGACGCGGCAGACATCCAGTCGGCGGCCGTGGCCATACCGTTGGTCACGGGGTGAACACCTCCCCCCGCCACGTAAAAGTCCTTTGTAGACCCGGCCCGCGCCCATATCGCAATGCCGATATAGAGCGCGAACGATGCGCCTACGAACAGAAGGTTAATGGCAAATTGGCTCATGCTTGCTTACTCCCCCAGGCCAAATTTCTTGTCGAGCTGATTCATTCTCCAGGCATAGAAGAAAATCAGGCCGATAAAGGTAAGAATGGAGCCTTGCTGAGCGAACCAGAAGCCCAGGTCCGTACCGCCAACGGGAATGCTGGCCAGCAGGGGGCGGAAGAGGATGGCGCATCCGTAAGAGACGAAGGCCCAAACGATCATGCACCCGAAGATCAGGCGTACGTTGGCCTTCCAGTACTCAGCAGCATTGGTCTTGTCGTCTGCCATTGTGTTGCTCTCCAGTTGTGATTTTTAGGGTTGGAAAGTGAACTCAAGATAGCGTGTGATCCATCAGGGCAACGTAGACAAGAGATCCTGTCGGTGGTGGATTCCTTGAATGGCGTTACCAGGCACGTCACCTTATTATTGTTAAGCCGTCAGCGTTGAGGTGTTCTCGAGTGGTTGTCAGCGGCTCTGGATACATGGCTAGGGTGGTGTGCTTTAACCCTGTATGACTCACTAATAATACTGGGCAATAAATACAAAAAATAAATCCCAGACTTTGGTATCACGTCTTGGTAAGGGCTTTTTTTGAACCTGTGTTGTTTTTTTATCTTACTGTTTTTTAGAGGATAAGCGACCTTTTTTGCAAGCTGGGGTATGACGATAGGACAATGGTCTATGGCTCTGGCTAAACCAATGTTTGCTACCTTGGTAAAAGTGACCAAAGAGCGTTAAAGAGAAAATAAAAAGCGCGACTTTAGTCGCTAAACAAAGGTCGTTAAGACGTTAGCTTTATAGCGGAAAGTAGCAGGTTGTAAAGCAGGTCAAAGAGAGTGACAGGTTAATAATAATCACAAAAGCCATTGCGTGGCGCGAGACAAGGCGCTTGATCGAGGTTGCTACATGGTAGAAGTAGAGCTGTCTCAACTGCCCTTCACCCTGCTGGACGAGGAGGGTCGGGATCACGTGCGCCGGGGCATGGACTTGGCCTATTTCGAACGTGATGAGGTCATTCTGGAAATGGGCCAGCCTGGCGCCTCGGTGTTTCTGATTCACAAGGGCGAGGTGGCCGAGCTGGACCCCTCGCTGCCGGCTGCCAGTGCGCGTATCGGCCACTATACGGCGGGTGATCTGTTTGGTGCGATCAGCATCCTGAATGGCAAGAGCCGCTACCGCTTTCAGGCCGAAGACGAGTGCCTGTGTTACGTCATGCCCAAGGCGCTGTTCAGCCAGCTGTGTCGGCACTACCCGGCGTTCGAGCAATTCTTCAAACAGTCGCTGTCTCACAAGGCGCGCCTGTTGACCGAAAAGCGTGCCGATGGGGGAGTCACCATGGCAGGGTTCATGTTGGCCCGGGTGAGCGAGTGCATGCGTTTGCCGCTGATGATGGATGCCCAGGCCTCTGTTCAACAGGCCGTCCAACAGTTGAAAGATAGCCATGCCGACAGCCTGCTGGTGGCCACCGACGACGGGCCGGGCATGGTCACCAAGACGGACCTGCTCAATGGCCTGGTGCTCGAAAACGCCTCGTTGGAGACCCCGGTGGCGTCACTGGCCAATCGGTCACTGGTCACCGTTGCTCCTGGGCAGTACCTGTTTGATGCCTTGATCACCATGACCCGCCATCAGGTCTCGCGGGTGGTGGTGATGGAAGAGGATCAGGTGCAAGGGGTGGTGGAGCTGACGGATGTATTGGGGTTCTTCTCCAGCCGTAGCTATGTGGTGAGCTTGCAAGTGGAGCAAGCCGATAGCCTGCCTGCCCTGGCATCGGCCAGTCAGCGCACGCCCGAGCTGGTCAAGGCGCTCATGGCCCAGGGGGTCAAGCTGCGTTTTGCCATGGACCTGCTGGCCGCGTTGAATGGCCGCATCATGAGCAAGGCGTGGACCTTGACCGTGCCCGAGCAGTACCACCCGCAAAGCTGCCTGATGGTCATGGGCAGTGAGGGGCGTGGCGAGCAGATTCTCAAAACCGATCAGGACAACGGACTGATCCTGGCTGACGATTGCCAGTGGCCGGACGTGGCCGAGTGCATGAACACCTTGTCAGAGACGCTGGTGCAGCTGGGCTACCCGCCGTGCCCTGGCAATATCATGGTGTGTAACCCTGAGTGGGTGGGCACGGTGTCGACGTGGGAGTCGAACATCGCCAGGTGGGTGTCGGCCCGGGATGGCGACAGTCTGATGAAGCTGGCCATTTTGCTGGATGCCCACGGCGTCGCGGGCAACCCCGCGCTGCTGGACCGTGTGCGCGAGGCGCTGTTTGCGCGCTGTTCCCATGATGAGCTGCTGCTCTCCTATTTCGCCCGCGCGGCGCTGCGTTTCTCGACGCCGTTGACGCTGTTTGGCTCGCTGAAAAAGCCCCAGCACGGCATCGATATCAAGAAAGGCGGCATTTTTCCGATTGTTCATGGAGTGCGCACCATGGCGCTGGAGCGGCGCATCAAGGCGACCTCTACGCTGGATCGGCTCGATGCCTTGGCCGCTGATGGCCGTCTGGACCGCCGCTTTGCCGACGACCTGGGTGAGGCGCTGGCGCTGTTTACCGAGCTGCGTCTGAAGCAGCAGTTGCAGGAGCTGAAAAGCGCGTGCGCCCGCGATGCCGATACCGGCAAACGCACCAACCGGGTCGTGGTCCAGGAGCTTTCATCGCTGGAGCGCGACCTGCTGCGCGAAGCGCTGCACATCGTCAAGGACTTCAAGCAGCGGCTTTCCCATCGTTATCATCTGGAGTATTCGTGAGCGGAATGCGGCTATTGGATAGGCACGTGGGTCTCTTGAGCGGTTCACTGAGAACCCTGGTGCAGCGTGAAAGCGATCGACGGCGGTTCGCGGACACGCCGCATGGCTGGCTATTTCAGCCCTATATGGGCGAAGAAGCCGTGGCGTTGGCGTGTCGTGAAAGCCAGGCTCGCCCGGGCGAGCTGCGCGTGGCCGCTGTCGTATTGACGCCGCGCCGGGTGTTGACCAGCCATGCCTGGAGCGACACGCTGACCACGAAAGGCGAACAGATGCCTCATCGTCAGGAGCGAGACGACGCACCGGCTTCGTCAGTTGACTCGGGAGCTCGGATCGAAGCGCTGGCGGAGTTTATCGGTAATCGGCCCGTGGTGGGGTGGCAGTTGGATGCCCTGCTGGCGCCGCTTGGCCGGATGTTCAAGGCCTCGCTGGGGTTTGGGCTACCCAATGCTCAGGTCGACCTGGCCAGGCTGCACGCTCGTCAGCTACGCCGTTTGCATCCCCAGGCGGAGGTCGGCCCGAGCATCAACGAAGCGCTGTCATGCTGGTCTCTGCCGCTGGCCTGGCCCTCGGTGCATAGCGAGGCCACGGCGGCGGCGCTGCTCTATCAACGCCTGCAGAGTGAGCGCCTTTTCACGGTGTGAGCCGACGCGCTGCCGCTCGGTGTGGCCAGAGGCCGACGATGGGTTTGTATTGGGTCGCGCCTGCGAGTCTTGTAGAATAGCCGCTGCTCCTTCACCCATCGGCAGTACAACGACCATGTTATCACCTGATTTTTTCGACCCCTCCTCGGCGACGCGTGCCACCAAAGCGGCGTCTGAACAGCAGCCTGAACTTCAGGATGCCAAACAGAAGCGCGAATTCAACAAGTTGCAGAAGCGTCTTCGTCGTGAAGTGGGCAACGCCATCATCGATTACAACATGATCGATGAGGGGGATCGGGTCATGGTATGCCTGTCGGGCGGCAAGGACAGCTACACCATGCTGGAAATCCTGCGCAATCTGCAGCGCAATGCGCCGGTCAATTTTTCCCTGGTGGCGGTCAACCTCGACCAGAAACAGCCGGGCTTTCCCGAGCACGTGCTGCCCCGTTACCTGGATCAGCTGGGTGTGGAGTACCACATTCTGGAGCGGGATACCTATTCGGTGGTGAAGGAGAAAACCCCGGAAGGCAAGACCACCTGCGCGCTCTGCTCGCGACTGCGTCGCGGGTCGCTCTACGGGTTTGCCGAGGAGATCGGCGCCAACAAGATTGCCCTGGGCCACCACCGGGAAGACATCCTCGAGACGCTGTTTCTCAACATGTTCTTTGGCGGAACCCTGAAGGCCATGCCGCCCAAGCTGCTGTCCGACGACGGCAAGAACATCGTGATCCGCCCCTTGGCCTACTGCAAGGAAGCGGACATTGCCGAGTTCTCACGGCTGATGGAGTTTCCGATCATTCCCTGCAACCTGTGCGGGTCGCAGCCCAATATGCAGCGTCAGATCGTCAAGGACATGCTGGCCGAATGGGACAAGAAGCACCCGGGGCGGCTGGAGAGCATGTTCAAGGCCGTCACCAATGTAGCGCCTTCCCAGTTGGCCGACCGGGCGCTGTTCGACTTCGTCGGGCTGGAAGCCAAACAGGCGGCGCTGATGGAAGGGCGGATTCAGGCGTTCAACGTGAGCTGATTGCCTGCTCCTCTTCTTCGGCCAGGGTGATGAGCCGCTGCAGGTCGAGAATATTGACCTCTCGGCCCGAGACGGCCACTACGTTCTGTTGCTGAAAGCGGCTCAGGATACGGCTGACGGTTTCGACGGCCAGCCCCAGGTAGTTCCCCATGTCGGCGCGAGACATGGAGAGCCGGAAGCTGTAGGGCGAGTAGCCGCGTCTCCGGAAGCGATCAGAGAGGGTAATCAGGAAGCTGGCCAGCCGCTGGTCGGCGGTCTTGCGCGATAGCAGGCGCATCATGCGCCGATCATCACGCAGCTCTTTGCTCATGCTGCGGTAAAGCTGGCCGCGCAGCTCCGGCAGCTCTTCCGATAGGGTGTCCAGGCGGTCGAAAGGAATCTCGCACACCGTGGTGGTTTCCAGGGCGATCACGCTGCCGGGATACTGCTCTTCATCGATACCATCCAACCCCACCAGCTCGCTGGGCAGATAGAAGTTGGTCAACTGATCGTTGCCGTTGCCTTCGCTGGTCACCTGTTTCAGGCTGCCGGAACGTACCGCATAGACGCTGGTGAACGCATCGCCCTGGCGAAACAGCGGTTCGCCCTTCTTGAGCGGTGCGCGGCGGCGGATGATGGCGTCGAACTGGCTCATATCCTCCAGCTCCAGGGCGAGCGGTAGGCACAGCGAGCTGAGGCTGCAGGTCTGGCAGCGCGCCTCTTGCAGCAGTGAACGTCGTTGGCTGGCAGGATATGGCATGTTGTTCTCCCTTTTCATTAGCCATCATAGGGTCAGGGGGTGGATGTCTCAAGGTGCCGTTTATACGATCTTCGAGTAACGCTGGGAGGGTTGCCCCGGCAGGCGCGCATCGAACGCCATGGCCAGGTGGCGAATCAGCAGCCGCCCGGTCGGTGTTGCCCGCAGGCGGTTCCCTTCGCGCTGCAGCAGGCCATCCCGCTCGGCGGGCTGCAGGCGCTCCAGCGCGCTGGCGAAGTAGGCGGGCGCGTCGATGTGCCAACGTTGGCCAACGCTGGCCAGGTCAATTTCCATATCGCACATCAGGCGCTCGATGACGTCTCTCCGTATTAGGTCGTCCTTATTTAAACGTACTCCTTTGACGGTTGCCAGCCGACCTTCATCCAATGCCGCTTCATAAGCGGCCAGCTGGGTGGGGTTCTGGGCATACAGATCATCGATACGGGAAATGGCCGAAACGCCCAGGCCAATCAGGTCGCACTGGGCGTGGCTGGAGTAGCCTTGGAAGTTACGCTGCAGAGTGCCCTGGCGCTGGGCCTGGGCGAGGCTGTCGTCCGGGCGGGCAAAGTGGTCCATGCCGATATGCACGTAGCCTGCCTGAGTGAGCATCTCGATGGTGGTGCGCAGGATCGCCAGCTTCTCGTCGGCGCTGGGCAGGTCTGTTTCGCTGATGCGCCGCTGGGGGGCAAAGCGGCTGGGCATGTGGGCGTAATTGAACACCGACAAGCGGGCCGGGTTGAGGTCGATGACCTGGCCAAGCGTGTCGGCAAAGCTCTGCTCGGTCTGAAACGGTAGCCCGTAAATCAGATCCAGATTGAGGGAACGAAAGCCCAGCCGATGCGCTTCGTCCATCAGGGTTTCGGTCATGACCTTGGGCTGCACGCGGTTGATGGCCGCCTGCACCCTGGGGTTCAGGTCCTGGACGCCCAGGCTGAGGCGATTGAAGCCCAGCGACTGCAGGTGGCGCAGGGTGAAGACATCCGCCTCGCGGGGGTCGATCTCGATGGCGTAATCGCGGTCAGAAGCGTTGGAGAGCCCAAACCTCGCGTCCAGCCTGTCTATCAGGTCGCTCATTTGCGCCAGGGTCAGGAATGTCGGTGTGCCACCGCCCCAGTGCAGCTGTTGCACGGGCCGCCGAGTATCCAGGTGGCGCGAGGTCAACACCATTTCACGATCGAGGCGCGACAGGTAGGGCTCGGCCAGCTGGGTGTTCTTGGTGGCGATCTTGTTGCAGGCGCAGTAGAAGCAGATCTTGCGGCAAAAGGGCACGTGCACGTACAGGGAGAGCGGCCGCTGGCTGTCATTGCTGCGCGCCAGGGCTTCAGTGACGTCGTCGGCACCGATGCCTGCGTCAAAGGAGAGTGCTGTGGGGTAGGACGTATAGCGTGGGCCGCTGGTATCGTAACGGCGCAGCAGGGCCTCGTCCCAGGCAGGGGGCTCGGCCGCTGCGAGGTGAGGAGTTGCGGTGGCAGCAGAGGCAAGGGGCATGAAGAGACGCTCCGTGGTAACAGGGCAAAGTAGCCAGGTGGTGGGCCACCGGCCGACATATGCTTGCATGCTAAGGCATCGAAGCGGGCAAAGCGTTGAGCTATATCAAGCTATGAGTGATGCGCCGTCGGCAGCAGCGACCAAAGTTGCCACAGGGCAAAGCCGATGATGGTCAAGGCAGCCACGGTACGCGTGGCGGGGTGGCGAATGAGGTGGCCCATCTGGCGAGCCGCCAGGCCGGTGGCCAGCAGCGCGGGCAGCGTGCCCAGTCCGAAGGCGCCCATCAGCAAAGCGCCTTGCAGCGGGTCGGCCGTGGCCAGGCTCCAGGCCAGCATGGAGTACACCAGCCCACAGGGTAGCCAGCCCCAGATGGCGCCCAGGGCAAACGCCTGGGGCAGGTGCACGACGGGCATCAACCGTCGGCCCAGAGGTTCGAGATAGCGCCACAGGTAGCGCCCGGCGGCCTCGACTCGGAGCAGGCCTTTCCACCAGTTGGCGATGTACAGCGCCATCAGAATCAGCATGACCGCCGCCACCACCTGCAAGCCCACTCGGGCGGCCGGGGAGAGCGAGACCAGCGTGCCCAGCGCGGCCACCAGCGCACCGGCCACCATGTAGCTGAGAATACGCCCCAGGTTGTAGCTCAACAGCAGCCCGCTCAGACGAGCAGGGTGGCGCATGCTGGGCGGCACGGCGAAGGTGAGGGCGCTCATGATACCACCACACATGCCGATGCAGTGTGCCCCGCCCATGAGGCCAAATACCCAGGCCGCCAGCAGCGGCGGCAGGTCCAGCCCGGTCGGGTTCATGGCGGGGGCTCTTGGTCGCGAGGCGGCCTGGCCCTGTTGTTTCGCTCGGCGCGCTGTTCGGGGGTCAGGTCGTTGTCGTCGTCATCGAACAGGATGCGGTGGGCAGGGCCTTCCAGGTCTTCGAACTGGTCGTGCTTCACCGCCCAGAAGAAGGCCCAGACCGCGAGGCCGAGCAGGATCAGCGATAGCGGAATCAACAGGTACAGAATGCTCATGCAGTCACCGGTGTGGCGGGGGCGATGCTGGGGGGTGGAGCGCTGCGCCAACGCGATAGACGCAGGGCGTTGCCCACCACCACCAGCGAACTCAGCGACATGCCGATGGCGGCCAGCCAGGGCGGAATGAGCCCCATGGCGGCCAGCGGCAAGGCCGAGAAGTTGTAGCATACCGACCAGATCATGTTTTGACGCATGATGCGGCGGGTGGCCTGGGCAATATCCACGGCATCGTGGATGCGCATCAGGCGTGGGCTCATCAGCACTGCATCGGCGCGGGTACGCGCCAGGTCGGTGGCACCGTTCATGGCAATCGCGACATCGGCCCCGGCCAGCACGGGCACATCGTTGATGCCATCACCAATCATCACCACCCGTTCGCCCTGGGTCTGCAGCTCGCGCAGCCGGTTCAGCTTGTCCTCGGGGGACTGGCCCGCGTGCCAGGTCTCGATATTGAGCTGATCGGCCAGGCTTTCCACGGCTTCCCGGGTATCCCCGGAGAGCAGCTCCACCGCCAGACCGCGTGCTTGCAGGGCCGCCACGGTTTGCGCGGCGTCTTCCCGAATGCCGTCATGCAGCTTGAACCAGGCGCGCGGCTGGTGATCTTCGCTCAGCAGCAGCCACTGTCCGCTGCCCGGCACCGCGATGCTTTGCTGGCTGGCGAAGTCGGGCTTGCCCAACCGCCAGACGGCACCATCAAGAGTACCCTCGAGGCCGCTACCGGTATGGCTCTTCACATGTCGGGCCTGAAGCGTGGCATCCCGGAAGGGGCGGAAGGCGCGGGCGATAGGATGCTCGGAGTGGGCTTCCAGCGCGGCGGCAATGGCGCGTAGATGCTCGCTATCGTGATGTCCCAGCGGTTGGGTCTGGGTGAGCTGCATTTCACCGCGGGTCAGCGTGCCGGTCTTGTCGAAGATGACGCGGGTAACGTTGGACAGCGACTCGATGGCATCGGCGCGGGTAATCAGCACGCCCCGCTGGCGCAGCTGGCCGTGGCCGGCGGTCAGCGCCGTGGGCGTGGCCAGAGCCAGTGCACAGGGGCAGGTGACCACCAGTACCGACAGCATGATCCAGAGCACTCTCGAAGGGTCGATGATCCACCAGGTGATGGTGACACAGGCCGTCACCAGCAGTAGCCGAAGGACGAACAGGTGGGCCATGCGGGCGGCCATTTGCGCCAGGCGGGGGCGGCTGGCAAAGGCGCGATCGGTCAGGTCGACGATGCCTGCTACCCGAGCCGTATTGCCGGGGTGGGTGACGCGCATGGTCAGCGGGTTTTCCATGTTCTGGCTGCCGCCCACCACGCTATCGCCGATACGCCGGGTTACCGGCAAGTACTCGCCGGTCAGCATGGATTCGTCGAGGCTGGATTCGCCCTCTTCGATCACGCCATCGGCAGGGACGCCGTGGCCAGGTTTGATCAAGACGCGGTCGCCTACCGTCAGTTCGCTGGCCGGCAGAATACGCTCACTGCCATCCTCCTCCAGACGAATGGCCGAGACCGGCAGTACGCCGCTCAGCGCATTGCCGCTGTGGCCGCTACGGCGCCGCGCGCGGCCTTCCACGTAGCGGCCAAACAGCAGAAAGAAGGTGAACATGGCCACGGAGTCGAAATATACCTCGCCGACATCGAACAGCACCGCATAGCTGCTGGCCAGGTAAGCGCCGCCAATGGCCAGCGAGACCGGCACGTCCATGCCCAGCACGCCGCTTTTCAGGTCGCGCAGGGCATTGCGGAAAAAGGGCTGTGCCGAAAACAGCACCACTGGCGTTGCCAGCGCAAACGATAGCCAGTGGAACAGGGCATAGAAGTCGGCGCTCAGCTCCCCGGGGTCCGACACATAGATCGGTATCGAGAACATCATCACCTGCATCATGCCCACGGCGGCTACGATCAGGCGCCGCACGTTCATGCGCTCTTCGTGCTGCAGGCGTGCCTGGGCCTGATCGGGCTCGTAGGGTTGGGCGTCGTAGCCAATGCTGGCCAGCTCGGCAAACAGTTGGGAGAGCTTGATACGTGTCGGGTCCCAGCATATGCGCAGGCGGTGGTGCGACAGGTTGACCGCGCTGGAGCTGACGCCTTCCAGGGTGTTCAGGCGGTGTTCGATGAGCCAGGCGCAGGCGGCGCAGGTGATCCCTTCTACGGCCAGGGTTGCCCGCAGCTGGCCTTCATCCCCTTCCGGGTGAGTGAACTGGGCCTGCAGCGCCGGGTCGTCGAACACCGACCAGGTGTCTGCTTTGCTGGCCTGACGCTCGTCGGGACGCTCCGGCAGCTCGGTGCGGTAGCGGTAGTAGCTCTCCAGGCCGCCTTCCACGATGGCGTGGGCGACGGCTTCGCAGCCGGGGCAGCAAAGCGGCTGGGGCGCTTCGTCAATGACGATTTTCCACGGTGCCCCATCAGGCACCGCGTTGCCGCAGTGGTAGCAGCTGGCTAGAGATGCAGTACTCATTCGCTCTGCGTGCGGCCTCCGGGTAGAAGGGCGACACTCTCTTCATTGGGGAAGCGCGCCTCACCGATCAGCCGCCAGTCGGCGTCGGTTTGCTGGGGCTGTAGCTGAATGTACCAGCGGTAGCGCAGATTGTCTGGGCCCTGGGTGATGTAGCGGCCTTCGCGCACGTGCTGCAGCACGAACTCCTGATCACGGTCATCCTGGGTCGGGAAGATCAGCGTCAGGTAGAGGGTCTCCGGGCGGTCGTCGCCGGTCAGGTCCAGCACGATATCGCTGGTGAGCGGATCGATGCGCAGCTCGGCGGAAAGCCCCAGCTCGTTGGCACGCTCCTGCTTGGCCAGCACCATGTTGATGGCTTTGCCGTGTTCGTAGTAGTCCTCCTGGACCACCATGCCGTCGGCAGTCTTGATCGACAGGACCGCAAAAGTGATGCTGACTACGATGGACGAGGAGAGCAGCGCCAGCAGGAACCATGGCCAGAACTGCTTGTACCAGGGCTGAATCGGGGTGTCGGACATGGGGACTTATCTCCTAACGTCGCCCAGGAAGCGCGTTTCACGCTCCGAGCGAATGGTGTCGTCTTGCTGAGACTGCAAGATGAAAGTGATCGGTTGGCTGGGCTGTTGCAGCTCAGTCGGGTCGGCCAGGACGGTCACGATCTGGGTGCGTGTCTCACCGGCAGGCACTTCTATCGACGTGCGGTCCAGGGTGAGTGTCTCGAGCCCGGTCGCGCTCAGTTGATAGGTATGGGCCGTATTGTCCAGATTGCGAATCGTCAGGTTATAGACGTTGCTGACCTGACCCTCTCGCGTGATCTGGTAAAGCTGTGTGCGTTCTCGCTCGGCCTCGAAGCCCAGCGGCATGCGCTCATTCACCGCCCAGGCGAACGTGGCGATCATGACCAGCAGCGCGGCCAGATAGCCCAGCAGGCGGGGGCGCAGCACATGACTCTTCTTGCCTTCGAGCGCATTTTCCGTGGTATAGCGAATCAGCCCGCGCGGGTAGCCCATGCGATCCATGACGCTGTCGCAGGCATCGATACAGGCGGCGCAGGTAATGCATTCGTACTGAAGGCCGTCGCGAATATCGATCCCCGTGGGGCACACCTGCACGCACAGCTCGCAGTCGATACAGTCACCGTATCCTGCCGCCTGAGCCTGGGAATGGGTGAGGGTTTTCTTGCGGCTGCCGCGCGGTTCTCCCCGGGTGGCGTCGTAAGAAACGATCAGCGTATCACGGTCGAACATGACCGACTGAAAGCGGGCGTAGGGGCACATGTAGATGCACACCTGCTCACGCAGCCAGCCCGCATTCAGGTAAGTGAACACCAGGAAGAAGCCGACCCAGAAGTAGGACCAGCCGTGGGCCTCCAGTGTGGGCAGTTCGACCACCAGTGAACGAATGGGCGTGAAATAGCCCACGAAGGTCACGCCGGTGGCCAGAGCGATCAGCAGCCAGGCGCTGTGCTTGGCGGCCTTGCGCCACGCCTTGCTGGCGTCCATGGCCTGTTTGTCCAGCTTGATGCGCTGAAGGCGGCTGCCTTCGATACGGTGTTCCAGCCAGATGAACAGGAAGGTCCAGACGCTCTGCGGGCAGGTATAGCCGCACCAGACACGACCAGCAAACACCGTGATGAAAAATAGCCCAAAGGCACAGATGATCAATAGCCACGAGAGCAGCACGAACTCTTGTGGGTAGAAAGTCGCCGCAAAGATATGAAACTCACGCCCCGGCAGGTCGAACCATACGGCCGGTCGATCCCCCCAGTTCAACCAGGGAAGCAGAAAGAAGGCCATCATCAGCGCCCAGTTGGCGCTGCGCCGAACCTTTTGGAACAGACCTTTGATTTCACGCACGTAGATGTGCCGCCGCTTGGCGTACATCTCTTGGGTTTCGTTCTGGCCAGGCGTGTGGTGCCCAACGGTTGGCGGCGTAATATCGTGGCTAGGTATTTTTTCCATGGCGGTGATCGCAGCTCAGTGAGGCAGATGTGGGCGGCAGCCGAAGGGTGGTCGCTGGCGTAGTAGCGTTATGCCGTGTCGCTAAACCTGTTTCGATAAACGATAGTGTAACGGATCGCCGAGCGGCTGAGCGGTTGCTGGATGTAGAAAGGGTGCGGTATGAAACCGCACCCTTGGTACACGCTGGCGTCAAACGCCTGACAACGAGATCAGTCGCGGAAGCGCAGGCTGTACACGTAAGCGGCCACCAGGTGGACGCGCTCTTCACCAATGTACGCCGCCTGGGCAGGCATGTGGCCGTTACGGCCGTTGCGCAGCGTTTGGCGAATGGAGTCGGCAACGCTCTGCCCCGGTGCCTGGTACAGCCAGATATCGTTGGTCAGGTTGGGCGCGCCGAGTGCCGTGTTGCCGGTGCCGCTAGGCGTGTGACAGGCGGCACAAGCGGCCAGGAAGGTGCTTTCACCGCTGGCTGCGCGCTCCTCGTCGTGCTCCAGGTTGGAGAGCGACAGCACGTACTGGGTCAGGTTCTCGATGTTGTTCTCACCGAGCTGCTGCCAGGAGGGCATCAGACCATTCCGACCGTTGTTCAAGGTGGTCAGAATGTTCTCGGGTTCGCCGCCGTACAGCCAGTCGTCATCGGTCAGGTTCGGGAAGCCGTAGCCGCCCTGGGCGTTGGAGCCGTGGCACACCGCGCAGTTGTTCAGGTAAATGCGCTCGGCCACCTGCATGGCCTCGGCATCACGCGCCAGTTCGGGAATCGGCACTTCCTGGTACTGAGCAAAGATCGGTGTGAAGCGCTCGTTGGCCTGCGCCACTTCTTCTTCCCACTGACTTTCCTGAGACCAGCCCAGCACGCCCGCGTAGTTGCCCAGACCTGGGTACAGCACCAGATAGCCCAGCGCAAAGACCACGGTCAGGATGAAGAGCTTGAACCACCACTGGGGCAGGGGGTTATCGTACTCTTCGATGCCATCAGCCGCGTGGCCAGTGGTCTCTACATTACCATCAGCATCCGGGGTCTTGTCGGTGCGGCGGTTGGAGATCAGGATCCAAACGCTCAGCGCAATCGTGCCCAGAGTGATGACGATGATCCAGGCGCTCCAGAAGCTGGATAGGGAGTCACCCCATAAGTTATTCATCTATTCTTATCTCCCCTGTCGTGGCGGGAATCCGCTTCGCCCTCTGGCGAAGCATGCTTGTCACGGGTCGGTTGCTTATCGTTTTCATCGTCGGCAAAGGGCAGGTTGGCCGCTTCATCGAAGTCGGGTTTGCGCCGCTTGGAGTAGGCCCAGAAGAAGATGCCTACGAAAGCGACAATGAGAATGAACGTGATAAGTCCGCGGAAAGTTCCCGTATCCATAACTTAACGAGTGCCCTCGAGCACGGTTCCTAACTGTTGCAGATAGGCCACCAGCGCAGTGATTTCCTGCTGGCCGCGTACTTCGGCGGTGGCGTTGGCGATATCTTCATCGGTGTAGGGAACGCCCAGCTGACGCAGCACACGCATCTTGCGCGGTGTCGCTTCGCCATCCAGGGTGCGCTCGAACAGCCAGGGGTAAGCCGGCATGATGGACTCGGGCACGACATCGCGCGGGTTGTACATGTGGGCGCGGTGCCAGTCATCGCTGTAGCGGCCGCCTACGCGCGCCAGGTCTGGCCCCGTACGCTTGGACCCCCACAGGAAGTTGTGCTCGTACACCTGCTCACCAGCCACGTTGTAGTGGCCGTAGCGCTCGGTTTCCGCACGGAACGGGCGAATCATCTGGGAGTGGCAGCCCACACAGCCTTCGCGGCGGTAGATGTCCCGGCCTTCGAGCTCCAGTGCACTCAGCGGGCGCAGCCCCTCCACGGGCTCCGTCGTATCCTTTTGAAAGAACAGTGGCACGACTTCGGCCAAGCCGCCGAAGCTGATCGCAACCAGGATCAAGACGGCGAGTAGGCCAACGTTCTTTTCGACAATCTCATGTTTCATTGGTCTGAACTTCCCCGGTTTAAGCGGCTTGTGGTGCCGAGTAGCTGATGGCTTCACGACGCTTGACGGTCATGTACACGTTGAACGCCATGATTAGCATGCCGACTACCCAGAACAGGCCGCCTATCAGACGAACGAAGTAGCCTGGGCCACTGGCTTCGACAGACTCAACGAAGGTGTACATCAGCGTGCCGTCGGCGTTGATGGCGCGCCACATCAGGCCTTGCATGATGCCATTGACCCACATGGCGGCGATGTACAGTACGGTACCGATGGTGGCCAGCCAGAAGTGCACGGCGATCAGGCTGACGGAGTACATTTCGGTGCGGCCGAAGACCCGCGGAATCAGGTGGTACATGGAGCCGATGGTGATCATCGCTACCCAGCCCAGGGCACCAGAGTGCACGTGGCCGATGGTCCAGTCGGTGTAGTGAGACAGCGCGTTGACGGTCTTGATGGCCATCATCGGGCCTTCGAAGGTCGACATGCCGTAGAACGACAGAGCCACGACCAGAAAGCGCAGGGTCGGGTCGGTGCGCAGCTTATGCCAGGCGCCCGACAGGGTCATCATGCCGTTGATCATGCCGCCCCAGGAAGGTGCCAGCAGGATGATCGACATGATCATGCCCAGCGACTGCGCCCAGTTGGGCAGTGCGGTGTAATGCAGGTGGTGCGGGCCTGCCCACATGTAGATCATGATCAGCGCCCAGAAGTGGACGATGGACAGACGGTAGGAGTAGATCGGACGCTCGGCCTGTTTGGGTACGAAGTAGTACATCATGCCCAAAAAGCCTGCCGTCAGGAAGAAGCCCACCGCGTTGTGGCCGTACCACCACTGCACCATGGCATCCACGGCACCGGCATAGATCGAGGTGGAGTACATCATGGTGACAGGAATGGCGGCGTTGTTGACGATGTGCAGCACGGCCACGGTCAGGATGAACGCAGCAAAGAACCAGTTGGCCACATAGATGTGGGACGTGGCGCGCTTCTTGATCGTCATCAGGAACACGATGGCGTAGCTGATCCAGACAACGGCAATCAGGATGTTGATTGGCCATTCCAGCTCTGCGTACTCTTTCGTGGTGGTATACCCCAATGGCAGGCTGACCACGGCAGAAAGGATGACCGCCTGCCAACCCCAGAAGGTGAACGCGGCGAGCTTGTCAGAGAACAGACGTGTCTGACAGGTACGCTGAACGACGTAATACGACGTCGCGAACAGCGCTGAGCCACCGAAGGCAAAGATGACGGCGTTAGTGTGTAACGGACGAAGACGCCCGAAGCTAGTCCAAGGTAAGCCGAGGTTCAGTTGCGGCCAAACCAGCTGGGAGGCGAGGATGACGCCAATCGTCATGCCCACGATGCCCCACACAACGGTCATGATCGCGAACTGCCGAACTACCTTGTAATTGTAGGTCGGGTGTTCCAGTGCTGTGCTCATTTCATGTTCCCATCGAACGCGGTTAGGGGGTAACCCGTAGCATTGTGCATTAGCATTTTGCCTGGGTGCGGCCACCCGCTTGATGATGCAGGTCAAGATCCGGCCTAGATTCTATCGCAGCCGAGGCTTAAGCTGAACACGCCAATGGATGTAACGCTGAATTAGCAGGAGTCGACGTTGTCCTATTACGCTGGCCTGGGGTTCGAGCCGCTTGCGCCACAGGCATTGTTCAAGGGTATTGCCAGCCCCGCTGTTCAGCGCTTTTACGTGGAAGGATATGGGCCGGTGAGTGTTTCCGGCATGCCCCGGCAGGGGCGCTTGCTGCTGCTGCACGGTGCGGGAGCAGGGCACCTGAGCGATTTTATGCGGCAATTTGCCGCGACGCTGGCGGCGCATGACATACAGGTATGGGCTATCGATTTGCCCTACATGCAGCAGATGCACGAGCAGGGCAAGCGTCGCCCGCCACCACCCGTGCTGAAAAGTGTGGCCTGTGTCGCTGACTGGTACTCCCTGATCGAGCCGTTGGGCCCACTTCCTTTATGGGTGGGGGGCAAGTCCATGGGCGGGCGCCTGGCGTCGTTATTTGCCAGTGAGCGGACGTGCCCAGGCGTGATGGCCGTGGGGTATCCGTTCCATCCTCCTAAAAAGCCGGACGTGCTGCGAACGGAGCACTTTGCGTCGTTGTCCTGCCCGACGTTGATCATCCAGGGCGAGCGAGATCCTTTTGGCACCCGTGCTGAGGTAGAGAGCTACCGACTACCGAGGCGCGTGCAGGTGGAATGGCTTGCCGATGGGGACCATGATTTCAAGCCACGGAAATTATCCGGCCTGAATCAAAAGGTTTTGATTGACGAGGCTGCCCGGATTGCGGCATCCTTCGTCCGCGCTCAAGGAGCGGAAGTCGGTGATACGTGCAGCACACTGGTTTAAATGCAGAATTTAAACGCTTCGTGTTGACATTTGAACGGGCTTCTGTAGAATGCAGCGCCACGTGACCAGCGGGTGGTTAGCTCAGTTGGGAGAGCACCAGCCTTACAAGCTGGGGGTCACTGGTTCGAACCCAGTACCACCCACCATTGACATGGTGCCCTGGAAACGTAAGCAGCAAGTGATGCATTTGTGGACCGGTAGTTCAGTCGGTTAGAATGCCGGCCTGTCACGCCGGAGGTCGCGAGTTCGAGTCTCGTCCGGTCCGCCATCATCGCTCAATGTTGCACATCAGTTATCGTAATTCGGACCGGTAGTTCAGTCGGTTAGAATGCCGGCCTGTCACGCCGGAGGTCGCGAGTTCGAGTCTCGTCCGGTCCGCCATCATCGCTCAATGTTGCACATCAGTTATCGTAATTCGGACCGGTAGTTCAGTCGGTTAGAATGCCGGCCTGTCACGCCGGAGGTCGCGAGTTCGAGTCTCGTCCGGTCCGCCACGATAACCTGAAGCAGTCGATTGATCAGCCATTGGCTGTCAATGATCGGGTGGTTAGCTCAGTTGGGAGAGCACCAGCCTTACAAGCTGGGGGTCACTGGTTCGAACCCAGTACCACCCACCATTCAAGTAGCGTGCATAGCGACTGAACCGCTTTGATAACGCCCTTGCAATGGTCTTGAAGTGTCTTAACGTGGACCGGTAGTTCAGTCGGTTAGAATGCCGGCCTGTCACGCCGGAGGTCGCGAGTTCGAGTCTCGTCCGGTCCGCCATTAAGCACTTATCGGTTATGCATGTGCATGCAAGCACGTCGATAAAACCGAACACATTCCAAAAGCCCGGATCTNTGCAAGCACGTCGATAAAACCGAACACATTCCAAAAGCCCGGATCTTCGATCCGGGCTTTTTTGTCGTTTCTATTTCCAGATGCCTATGTTCAGGCGCGCATGACGCCGTTTGTCACGGCGTCATGCGGTGCTCAGTGGTCAGGCGATAGCGCTGACACCGGCTTTGGCGATCTGGACATCCTGGTCCGGCTTGACGCCAGAAATCCCCACGGCACCCACGACCTGGCCATCCACGATGATCGGTACGCCGCCGGACAGCAGCCCCTGCAACGGTGCCGAGACAAACGCCGTACGGCCACCGTTGATCATCTCCTCGAAGATTTGCGTCTCTTTGCGGCCGAGCGCTGCGCTGCGCGCTTTTTGGGTCGCTACTTCGGCGCTGAACGGGGCGGCGCCATCCAGCCGGCGCAGGGCCAGCAGGTGGCCGCCATCGTCGGTGACGGCAATGGTCACGGGCCAGCTGTTGTTGTCGGCTTCTTGCTGTGCGGCGTCCAGTACTTGAATGACGTCGGCTTGGCCCAGAACGGCTTTGGTTTGCATCAAAGTATCCTTCTTATCATGGGGGGTGAGGCGCGGCGCCTGACGGGCAAGGCGTGATGCCAGGGGCCGCGAGTATCGAGGTTATACCAGGGCAGCGTCGACGACTTCTACCCAGTGGCGGACTGGCGTGCGATTGGCACTGGCCAGATGCGTCTGACAGCCGATATTGGCGGTCACGATCACTTCGGGGTTGCCTGCTTCCAGAGCATTGAGTTTGTTGTCGCGCAGCTGGGTGGCGAGCTCCGGCTGCGTCACCGAGTAGGTGCCTGCCGAACCGCAGCACAGGTGGGCATCCTTGACCGGGGCCAGCGTAAAGCCGAGTTTGCCCAGCACGCTTTCCACCGCGCCGTTGAGCTTCTGGGCATGCTGCAACGTACAGGGGCAGTGGAATGCCAGACGCTGATGCTCCTTGAGCTGCAGGGCCTCCAAAGGCTCGTCGCGCAGAATCTCGACGATATCCTTGGCCAGTGCGCTGACACGCTGGGCCTTTGCCGCGTAGGCAGGGTCGTCCTTGAGCATGTCGGCATACTCTTTGACGAAGGCGCCGCAGCCGCTGGCGGTTTGCACGATGGCTTCGGCCCCTTGCTCGATTTGCGGCCACCAGGCGTCGATATTGGCGCGCATGCGCTGGCGACCGGCTTCCTGTGCATTGAGGTGGAAGTCGATGGCACCGCAGCACCCCGCTTCACTGATCGGTGTGACGCTGATGCCCAGGCGGTCGAGCAAGCGAGCCGTCGCCGCATTGGTGTTGGGCGAGAGACCAGGCTGCACACAGCCTTCCAGGATCAATACCTTGCGCGTATGGCGCTGGCTGTCGGGGCGTTGGCCTGCATCCACCGGAGCGGGCGGCATTTTGCTGCGCAGCTTGCCAGGCACCAGCGGTTTGAAGGTTTGCCCCAGACTCAGCAGCGCCTTGAAGCGCTTGGGGTCCACCAGCATTTTACGCAGGGCGTAGCGTTGGGCGCGTTCGGCGGCCGAGCGGGGCACGCGGCGCTCGATCTCGGCGCGTCCTATATCCAGCAGCTTGTGATACTCGACGCCCGAGGGGCAGGTGGTTTCACAGTTGCGGCAGGTCAGGCAGCGGTCGAGGTGCAGGCGAGTCTCTTCGGTGACCTGGTCATCGTCATCGCGGCTCTCCAGCAGCTCTTTCATCAGGTAGATACGCCCGCGTGGCCCGTCTCGCTCATCGCCCAGCAGCTGGTAAGTGGGGCAGGTGGCGTTACAAAAGCCGCAGTGTACGCAGGTGCGCAGAATGCGCTCGGCTTCCTGAATATGCGGTTTCTGGCGGTCGGCATCGGTAAAGTGCGTCTGCATGTCAGCTCTCCTGATTAAAATGCCGCATAAAGACGACCAGGATTGAAAATGCCGTAGGCATCCAGTTCGGTCTTCAGGTTGCGATGATACTTTTCCACGACTGAATTCAGTGGCGTGAACGGTGACTCCGCACCGCCCTGATGATGCGGGGTGTAGCAGGTGGCGTGGCCGCCTGCCTGCTGGCAGGCATCGCGCAGGGTTTGCGCGGGCAGTGGGGTTTTCACCCAGCGCTGGCTGCCGCCCCAGTCGTAGAAGATATCGCTTTCATCGACGGCCAGTGCCAACGGCGGTGTATGGGGTGGTAGCGACAGGCGCCACAGAGCTTGGCCCTCGGCCAGGTTGAAAAAGGCGTGCTGCAGGTCGCGTAGCTGCTGCCAGAAGTCTGCCGAGAGGGCGTCGCCGCCCAGCCGCTCTTTGGTCGCCTTGACCGAGCTTTCGCCGCCTTCCAGGCGAATGAACAGCTCGCCCGCGTGCCAGGCCGCGGCGGTGATCGGCAGCGGCTGGCGGCCCAGCTCGGAGAGCTTCGCCAGGGCGTCTTCCAGACCCATGGAGAGGCGCAGGCTATGGCTGGCGGTGGGAATCGGCAGCACCTTGAAAGAGATATCGGCCAGTACGCCCAGCGTGCCCTGGGCGCCGGTCATCATGCGGGAGAGATCGTAGCCCGCCACGTTCTTCATGACTTCGCCGCCAAAGCGCAGCAGTTTGCCTTCCTGGGTGATCACCCGGGTGCCCAGCACGAAATCCCTGGCAGCCCCGGCCCAGGGGCGACGGGGGCCGGACATGCCGGTGGCGACAGCACCGCCAATGGTGCTGGCTTCGCCAAAGATCGGTGGCTCGAAAGGCAGCATCTGATGCTTCTCGGCAAGTGCTGCGTTCAGCGCGTCAAGCCGTGTGCCGGCCCGCACGGTCACCACCAGCTCCACGGGGTCGTAGGAGACGATGCCGCGATGGGCCGCGACATTGAGCTCCGCGCCTTCTACCGGGCGGCCATAGAAAGCCCGAGTGTTTCCCGCCACGATGCGTAGCGGGGTGCGCTCGGCGTAGGCGCTGCGCACCTGTTCGCACAGTTCAGCGGCGATATCCTGGTCAGCGTGTATCGCTAGTTCGGTCATGGTCGGTCCTTGTGGCATCAGAAGCGTGGCAGCTCCGGATGCGGTAACTCGTTGTTATGTACATGCATGGCGCCAAATTCGGCGCAGCGCGCCAGGGTCGGAATGTTCTTCCCCGGGTTGAGCAGCCGTTGCGGGTCGAAGGCCGCTTTCAGAGCGTGAAAGACCGTCAGTTCGTCGGGCTGAAACTGGCTGCACATCTGATTGATCTTCTCGCGCCCTACGCCGTGCTCGCCGGTAATCGAGCCTCCTGCGGCAACGCACAGCTCCAGAATCTTGCCACCGACGTCTTCCGCCAGGGCCAGCTCACCCTCTTTGTTGGCATCGAACAGAATCAGCGGGTGCATATTGCCATCGCCCGCGTGAAACACGTTGGCCACAGCCAGGCCACTCTCCTCGGAAAGCGCGGCAATGCCCTTGAGTACCCGGGGCAGCTCGCGGCGGGGAATGGTGCCATCCATGCAGTAGTAGTCCGGTGACATGCGGCCTACCGCCGGGAAGGCGTTCTTGCGCCCGGCCCAGAATTTGGCGCGCTCGGCTTCGTCCCGGGCCTGTTGAATATGGGTGGCCCCGGCCGTTTCCAGTACGCGGCGAACGGTCTCGCAGTCGTCGTCCACGTCTGCTTCGACGCCGTCCAGCTCGCAGAGCAGAATGGCTTCGGCATCCACTGGATAGCCCGCCTTGATGAAGTCTTCTGCGGCCTGAATGGCGAGCTTGTCCATCATTTCCAGGCCACCGGGAATGATCCCTGCGGCAATGATGTCACCCACTGCGCGGCCTGCCTTTTCGATATCGTCGAAGCTGGCCATGAGGACCTTGGCGGTTTCCGGCTTGGGCAACAGCTTGACGGTAATCTCCGTGACCACCCCTAGCATGCCTTCGGAGCCATTCATCAGCGCGAGCAGATCAAAGCCTGGCGCATCCAGCGCTTCGGAGCCCAGCGTCATGTGCTCGCCTTCGATGGTCAGTACGTCCACGCGCAGCACGTTGTGAACGGTCAGGCCATACTTGAGGCAGTGCACGCCGCCGGCATTTTCGGCGACGTTACCGCCAATGGAGCAGGCAATCTGGGAAGACGGGTCGGGCGCGTAATACAGGCCATAGGGTGCCGCTGCCTCGGAAATCGCCAGGTTGCGAACGCCGGGTTGTACCCTGGCCAGACGGGCATCGGGGTCGACGCTGATGATCTGATTGAAGCGCGACATGACCAGCAGCACACCTTGTTCCAGGGGCAGGGCGCCGCCGGAAAGCCCGGTGCCCGCGCCGCGGGTCACCACCGGCACGCCCAGGGCGTGACAGCGCTTGAGCAGGCCTTCCACCTGGGCCAGCGTTTCCGGCAGGGCGACCAGCATGGGCAGCACCCGATAAGCCGCCAGGCCATCGCATTCGAATGGGCGCAGGTCTTCTTCGCGGTGCAGCAGGGTCAAGGTAGGCACAGCGCTTTGCAGGTCGCTGAGCACTTCGGCTTTATCACGGTGGACGAGCTCGCCATCAAGGCGCTCGTCGAACAGGATATTCATCGCGACATCCTTCATTTTTATCGTTGAACAGAGCAGCAGGTCGCCGCCGCTTGACGCCAATCTGAGCTTTTTTCAGGCGCCTGTCCAGCCTGTGGTGCAGTGGTCTGACCAGTAATTGGTCGATAGTCGCAAGGTTCGTGGCATACTCACCCCAAGCAGCTACTTGGTCTTACCGCCAGGAGGCGTTGTGGCTCAAGCAGAGAGGAGGGCAAGTGGTACTCAACAACGATGACATCGCCATGGGCAAACGCACGCCCGAGCACGTGGCGGCCAAGCTGGAAGAGCTGATTCTCGAGGGAGTCTTTCGACCGGGGCAACTGCTGCCTTCCGAGCGGCGGCTATGTGAGCGTCTGGGTGTTTCTCGTGCCTCCCTGCGTGAGGGGCTGAGGATCTTGCGCAGCAAGGGCATCATCAACACTCGCCAGGGCCATGGTTCCACCGTGGCGTCGCTGTTGCCGAGCCAGCACCAGAGCCCGCTGATGCATCTGTTCCGTGACCATCCGCGGACGCTGTTCGACCTGCTGGAAGTGCGCGCGCTGCTGGAGGGCGAGTCTGCCTATCTGGCGGCTCGGCGTGGCACGTCCATGGACCGCGTGCTGATCACACGCCGCTATCGTGAGATGGCCGAATACGCTGCCCAGACGGATACCCTGGAAGTCGAGCAGTTGGCGCGGCTGGACCACGCGTTTCATCTGGCCATCTCCCAGGCCTCCCACAACCCCGTGCTGGTGCATACGCTGCAAGGGTTGACCGATCTGCTGCTCAGCTCGGTCTTTGCATCGGTCAAGCACCTCTACCACCGGCCCGGGCCCAGAGAAATGATCAATCAGCAGCACGCACGCCTGCATGACTCGGTAGTCAGCGGCCACGCCGAGCAGGCGCGGCAGATTGCGCTGGAGCACCTCACCAGCATCAGTGAACTGCTGAGAGAGCTGGAGGCGGAGCACGATCGCCTGGAGCGCTCCGCCATGCGTCTGGAACAGTGGTAGTGAAGGGTGCGGGTTAGCAGTTGGCTACGTTGAGGCTGTCATCCTCGATGACCCCCGCCAGGGTGGCGACTTCGAGCTTGTTGCACAGGTGATCGCGCAGAATCTGCCCTAGCCGAGGGCTATCGCGTGCTTCGAGCGCTTCGATCATGTTTTCGTGGTCCTGTACGGCCTGGCGCCAGAACTTCTGAGTCATCTTCTTGGAGTAGCGGACCCGTTTCACCCGCTGGCTGAGATTGCTGTACATCTCCTGGAGCACTTCATTGCGCGACGCTGCCAGGATGCTTTCGTGTATCTGCTGGTTGACGATGAAATAGCTCGCCAGATCGCGTTGATGGTAGTGCTCCAGCATGGTGTCGTGCAGTTTGCGCACCGCTTTGATTTCGGCATCGCTGATATGTTGGCAGGCGAGTTCACCTGACAGCCCTTCCAGAGCCGCCATCAGGTCGTAGGTATCCTTGACCTTTTTGAACGTCAAGCGCACGACACGCGCGCCACGGTTGGGCAGCAGTTCGATCAACCCTTCGGTGGCCAATACTTTCAGGGCCTCCCGCAGGGGCGTGCGCGATACGCCGAACCGTTCGCACAGCTGTTTCTCTGAAATACGCTCACCAGGCGCAAGCTCGCCATGTTCGATCAGCTCGCCGATGCGATCAGCGACTTCGCGATAGAGGTTTCGCTGCAGGATTTTAGTCATGGTGCTGTCCCTTTTGGTAAGCCCGCCTGTTGCTCCCCAAGCGGTTGGTCATGCGGCGCGTCATGCCAAGCCCAGTAGGGGTTTACAGGCAGTAACGCTTTACAGACATAGTGACGCTTCTTTGTATGATCTGCAAAAGTAATTATGAATGCAGTTTGCTGTCTGGGCTATTCTCAAAAAGCCGTCGCAGCAGGGCGGCGATCCATCATTCAACAATAAACAGGAGCTGAGCCATGGCGGGAAGTGTATTTACGTGCAGCGTGCAGCTTGGACGAGAGCAGGCAAGGCGCATCGTGGACGGTGCCATACAGCAGGCGCGGGGGGCTGAACTCACGCCACTGACCATCGTGGTATTGGATGCGGGAGGGCATGTGGTATGTGCCGAGCGCGAGGATGGATGCGCGCCATTGCGCTTTCCTGTCGCCCAGGGCAAGGCATACGCAGCAATCGGCATGGGAATCTCGAGTGGCATCATCGGCGAGCGAAACAGCGAGCGGCCTGCCTTTTTGGCCAGTGTGGCGGCGGCCTCTGGGGGGCACTTCGTTCCGGTTGCCGGCGGGGTACCGATTCTGGATGCCCAGCAACGTGTGGTGGGGGCCGTGGGGGTGAGCGGTGCCTCTTCTGATGAAGATCAGCAGGCAGCCATTGCCGGTATCGAGGCGGCGGGTTTGCACTGGGGGTTGGCGCCAGGAGGGGAGCCGCGCTGAAAAAATGCGCAACGTTCGTACGAGCAGTGCCTGTCAGGCGCTGCTTTTTTTTGCCCGTCATCGCCATAAATGCCTGCTTATTCAGAGCATTGAAATTTCGCAAAGCGGCTCGATACGAAAGTTTAATACCTAATTTTGAATTTTGAATTCAAATTGAGTGGGTGAAGATTCAATAACAACAACGGTTCACTTGGAGCACTCCCATGAAATTCATCAAAACAGCTTTTTTGGCAACGGCCGTGACCCTGGGGCTGAGCGCCTCGCTGGCGCAGGCCAACGTCGAGGTACGCCTTGGGCATGTAGGCGGGCCAGGATCCCTGTTCGAAATCACGGCCAACCGCTTTGCGGAGCTGGCCAATGAACGCCTCGACGGTATTGCGGAGGTGAACGTCTACGGCAACAGCCAGCTAGGCAGCGACGAATCCATGATGCGTCGCCTGCGCCTGGGGTCACTGGATCTCTCCATTCCCTCGACGGTCATGAGTTCGGAGTCAGAGCAGTTTGCGCTGTTCGAAATGCCTTACCTGATCGAAGACCGCGAGCACATGAAGCGAGTGCGCGACGAGGTAGTGCGTGGCCCCCTGTATGAGGCAGCCGAAGCGCGTGGCTTCAGAATCATTGGCGTGTGGGAAAACGGTTTCCGCCAAATCACCAATAACGTTCGCCCCATTACCGTGCCCGAGGATCTACGCGGTATCAAACTGAGAACGCCCAGCGGTGTGTGGCGGATAGAGATGTTCCGCAGCTATGGGGCTGCGCCTTCCCCGATGTCCCTCTCCGAGGTGTTCGTCGCCCTTCAGACGGGTGCGATGGATGGCCAGGAGAATCCCCTGATTCAAACCTTCTCCTCTCGCTTTCATGAAGTTCAGGACTATTTGTCCATCTCCAATCACGTCTATACCCCTGCCTACCTGACGGCTGGCGCAAGCTGGAATCGGCTGCCGGAAGAAGTACGCACGGTCTTGCAAGAAGTCGCGCTGGAAATGGAAGACTTTGCCTTGGAAGAGGGCCAGCGCCTCGATGACGAGACCCTGGTGCGCATGCGTGATGCCGGTATGGAAGTCAATGAAGTGGACTTCGATGCTTTCGTTGAGGCCTCTCAATCCATCTACAACAAGTTCGCAAGCGATGTTGCCGGTGGTCAGGAAATGCTGGACTCCGTTGCCGCCCTGCGTGAGTAACGTCGCCACCATTTCTTGGAGGCGGCTGCCCTTGTCGGCGGACGCCTCTACCAACAGGAGGTTTCAATGAGCACTTATACCAAGTTCAAGAACGCCTACTTTGCGTTTCTTGAAGGCATCGTGGTGGTGCTGGTGATTGCGTTGGCCGGGGTCGTCACGATTGGCTTCGTTTCTCGTTACCTGGGTTCTCCGCTGAGCTGGTACGACGAGCTGGCGGCCGTACTGCTGGCATGGGTGACCTATTACGGCGCTGCCCTGGCGGCTGCAAAAGGGGCGCATATCACTTGCCCCAGCGTGCTGAACATGTGCCCTCCGGCGGTACGGGTGCCCGTTGCCCTGCTGGCCGAAGCCATCACGATTGGTTTCTTCGTCTTTCTAGGGTTGGCGAGCTACCAGGTCATGATGATTCTGGAAGGCATGAACATGGTGAGCCTGCCGTCCATTTCCATGCAGGTGACTCAGTCCGCCATTCCCATCGCTTCTGTCCTGTTCATTATCGCCGAGCTGCTGCGGCTGCCCGATATTTTGAAAAGTGCCCGAGGCAAAGGCTTTGTGGACCATGAGCTTGAAGAGGTCGGCATCGATGCCGATGAGGTCGAAGCCGTCAGCACACAGCAGCGGGGATAAGTAACCATCATGATCATTCTCTATATCTTCATTGCTCTGATCGCGCTGATCTTGATCAATGTGCCAGTGGCGGTCGCTCTGGCGTTGGTAGGGACGATAGCCACCTTCATCACCTACGGCAGCATGGCGATGCCGACGGTGGGTATGACGATGTTCGAGGGGGCAACCAACTTTCCGTTGATCGCCATCCCGCTGTTCATTCTGGCAGGTGCCATCATGAACGCCTCCAGCATCTCGCGACGCTTGATCGATCTGGCCATGGCCATGGTGGGGTTCATCAAGGGTGGCCTGTCGATGGTGACCATCGGTGCGTCGGTGTTCTTTGCCGAAATTTCCGGGTCATCGGTAGCGGGCGTGTCGGCGATTGGCAGTATCTTGATTCCTGCCATGCGCAAGAAGGGGTACTCCAAAGAGTTTGCCGCCTCGATTTCCTCTTCGGCGGCCAGTCTGGCAATTATCCTTCCGCCTTCCATACCCATGATTCTGTACGCGGTCATGTCGGGGGAGTCGGTCGTTCAGATGTTCGTGGCCGGTATCTTTCCTGGCCTGCTGGGGGCGATGGGCTTGGCGGCCATGTGCTACTACCTGGCGCGTAAGTACAACTTCCCCTCTGAAGGTCGTTTCCGGGTGTCGCAACTCTGGAAGGCACTGAAAGAGGCCGTTTGGGCGCTGTTGATTCCGGTCATCATTCTGGGTGGGATTTTCGGCGGCTTCGTGACGGCGACGGAAGGTGCTGCGCTGGCAGTGTGTGTCGCTATCTTCATCAGTGCGGTGGTCTATCGCGAGTTTACCCTCAAGAACTTCATCGACTCGTGCAAAAGCGCTGGTGTGCAAACTGCCGTCGTCATGCTGCTCGTGGCGGCGTCTGCGGTAGTGGGCGGGTATCTGACCGAAACCCGTATTCCTCAGGCCATTGCTTTGCAAATCAGCGACCTGACCAGCAACAAGTATGTGATCCTGGCACTGCTGAACATCATCTTCCTGATTCTCGGTGTGTTCCTGCACTCGGCAGCCGCCATCATTCTGGTCGTACCTATCGTGCTGCCGCTGGTACTGGAAGTGGGTATCGATCCGCTGCACTTCGGTCTGATCGTCACGCTGAACCTGGCCATCGGGCAGCAGACCCCGCCGGTTGCCAGCGTATTGATTGCGTCCTGCTCCATTGCGAAATCAGACATCTGGGCAACGTCCAAAACCAATCTCTGGTTCATTGCCGTGCTGTTCACGATTTTGATGATCAATACCTACATTCCTGCCTTTGCCTTGGCATTGGTCAACTTCATCTACGGATAAGGGGTGCTCCATGACACAGCAACTACAAGCACCCACCACCGATAGTCTGCGCTGCGAAGTGAAAGACGGTGTGGCCTGGTTAGGGTTCAACCGTCCGCAAAGCCGCAATGCCATGACGTGGGAAATGTACAACGCCTTGGAGTACTACTGCGACACGTTAGCCGACGATACCGATATCCATGCCCTGGTGCTTCACGGTGTTGGCGGGGAAGCCTTCGTGGCGGGTACCGACATCACCCAGTTTGCACATTTTGCGGAAGCGGAGGATGCCATTGGCTACGAGCGGCGCATCGACCGTGTGGTGGGCAAGCTGGAAACCTTTCCGAAACCCACGCTGGCGCTGATCGAAGGGGCCTGTGTAGGCGGCGGCGCGGCGTTGGCGCTGGTATGTGATTTTCGCTATGCCACCGACACGCTGAAATTTGGGGTGCCTATTGCCAAGACGCTGGGCAATACGCTCTCCATTACCAACGTGTCTCGGCTGGTGGATATGGTCGGTATCCCGCGCACGAAAGAAGTGTTGATGATGGCGAAACTGGTGACGGCAGAAGAAGCGCTGGGCGCGGGTTTGGTCAATCAGCTGTTCGATGGGGCGGACATCTACGCCGAAGTCGCCACCATTGCCGCCGAATTTGCCAAACGTGCACCGCTGACCCTGCAGGCCAGCAAGGCGCTGATCAATCGCGTGCAGGCCCAACGGCGGCTCCCGCCCGATGCCAGCGACGATTGGGTGGCCACTTGCTACCTGAGCCAGGATTTCTCGGCAGCGGTGAACAAATTCGTCAATAAAACGCCTTTTGAGTGGCGCGGCCAGTAAGGCTGCCGCTCTGCTCAGTAGATGCCTATCACAGGCTTGAGGAGGAAAGCGCATGCTTCCTTTACAAGATATAAAAGTCCTCGATGTATCACAGATCATGGCTGGTCCTTACTGCACCATGGTGCTGGCGGATATGGGTGCCGAGGTCATCAAGGTAGAGAAACTCAATGGCGGCGATGACAGCCGCCAGATGGGGCCATATGTGAACGGCGAGTCGACCTGCTTTTCGCAAATCAACCGCAACAAGAAAAGCATTTCACTCAACCTGAAAGACGAGCGTGCCCGCCAGATCTTTTATCGACTGGCAGCCGATGCGGATGTCATCGTCGAGAACTATCGGCCTGGGGTCACCCAGTCACTGTCGATCGACTACGACACCATCAAAGCCATCAATCCAGGTATCGTTTACTGCTCCATTTCGGGGTATGGCCAGACCGGGCCCTACAGCCACAAAGGCGGGTTCGATCTGGTGGCGCAGGGGATGACGGGGCTGATGTCGATGACCGGCGAAGCCGGGCGGCGCCCCTTGAAGACCGGCATCGCGGTCTACGACATTGGCGGTGGCATCACGGCGGTCTATTCGATTTTGGCCGCCCACATCCACAAGATGAAGACGGGGGAAGGGCAGCATATCGATATCGCCATTACCGAATGCGGGTTGCCCTGGTTTACCTGGGAAGCGGCAGCTTACTTCTCTGAAGGCACGGTGCCTGGCCCTACTGGCTGGCGCCATCGGGTGTCTGCGCCTTATCAGGCGGTGAAGGCCGAGGATGGTTATTTGATGCTGGGCTGCGCCAATCAACGGACCTGGGAGCGGTTTTGCGGCGATGTATTGAAACGGCCCGCGCTGATGGAAGACCCCCGCTTTCTGACCAACCATGATCGTGGCCAGCATGTGGATGAACTGGAGGCGCTGCTCGAAGAGCTGATGGCCCACCAGACCGTCGATGAGTGGCTGGCGCTGTGTGATACCGCCGGCGTACCGGCAGGGCCTATCAATGATTTCGCCCAGGCCATGCAGGATGAGCACTATCTGGCCCGTGGCATGGTGGAGGAGATGGATCATCCGGTGATCGGCAAAATGAAAACCATCGGTTTTCCCAGCAAGTTCTCACGTACGCCTGCCCAGATCCGTTCTGCAGCGCCGCTCTTTGCTCAACATACCGATGAGGTGCTCGAGCAATTGGGCCTGTCGGATGAAGAGCGCGACACGTTGCGTGCCGAAGGGTGCATAAAGTAGTTTTTTAAAAACATGGTTTGAATTCATTATCCAATTTAGTGCCGTGCTGTTTCGCGATAACCGCATCACAACAACCGCATCACAACAACCGCATTACAACAACTGCATTACAACAACAAAGAGGAAGCGACATCATGTTGAAGCTCGATTTTCACCCCTCCGGTCGTCATTTTCTGCAGATTCCTGGCCCATCGCCGGTGCCAGACCGCATTCTGCGCGCCATGAGCCTGCCAACGATCGATCACCGTGGGCCGGAGTTTGGCGCGCTGGGCCGTGAACTGTTGGCCAAGACCAAGCAGGTGTTCAAGACCGAACACCCGGTAGTGATCTACCCCGCCTCTGGCACGGGCGCCTGGGAAGCTGCGTTGGCCAATACCATGTCGCCTGGCGACCGGGTGCTGATGTTCGAAACGGGCCACTTTGCCACGCTATGGCACAAGATGGCGCTGCGCCTGGATCTGACGCCGGAATTCATTGGCCTGCCGGGGTATGAAGGCTGGCGCCAAGGCGTGCAAGCCCAGATGATCAAAGAGCGGCTAAAAGACGACCCTGAGCACGAGATCAAAGCGGTCTGTGTGGTGCACAACGAAACCTCCACGGGGGTCACCAGTGACATTGCGGCGGTTCGTCGAGCCATCGATGAGGCTAATCACCCGGCCTTGTTGATTGTGGATACCATTTCCGGGTTGGCCAGTGCCGATTACCGCCACGATGAGTGGGGCGTGGATGTCACGGTGTCCGGCTCACAGAAGGGCCTGATGCTGCCGCCGGGCATTAGTTTCAATGCGCTCTCACCCAAGGCGATCGAGGTGAGCAGGCAGGCCAAGCTGCCCAAGAGTTTCTGGGCCTGGGATGAAATTCTAGAAGCCAACCAGAACGGCTATTGGCCCTATACCCCCAGCACCAACTTGCTGTACGGCCTTAATGAAGCACTCGACATGCTGCTGGATGAGGGTATGCCACAGGTACTGGCCCGCCACCAGCGCTGGGCGGCAGGGGTGCGTGCGGCGGTACAAGCGTGGGGCTTGGAGATTCAGTGCCAGGACCCCGCGCTGTACTCGCCGGTACTCACAGGGGTGGTGATGCCGGAAGGCGTGGATGCGGATGCCGTGCGCAAGATCATCTATGAGCGTTTTGACCTGTCGCTGGGAATGGGCCTTGGCAAGGCGAAAGGCAAGATGTTCCGTATCGGGCACCTGGGGGATTGCAACGACCTGACCCTGATTGCCACGCTGGGCGGCTGCGAAGCGGGCATGAAGCTGGCAGGCGTTTCACTGCGCGGCAGCGGTGTCTTGGCAGCGTTGGAGTACTTCGCAGCGAACCCGTTGCAAGCTTCAAGCGACCATCAGGCGCTTTAAAAAGGGGAGGAGTGTCATGACGTCACTGACCAGCCAACATGCGCCAAGAGATGCCAAGATCAAGCCGATCAGCGGTCTGGCTGAACGGCTTTCACGAGAGCTCGCAGGCGATGTCTTATTTGATCAGGCGACTCGGGGGCGTTATGCCACTGACGCATCCATTTATCAGATAACCCCCGTTGGCGTGGTGATCCCACGCCATCAGGCAGATTTGAAAATTGCCCTGGACATTGCCCGTGATGCCCACGTGCCGGTGTTGGCACGTGGGGCAGGCACCAGCCAGTGTGGTCAAACCGTTGGTGAGGCATTGGTTCTCGATACCACGCGCTGGCTGAACCAAGTGGTGGAGTTCGACCCCGACGCACGCACCGTGGTGGTGGAGCCCGGCATGGTGCTGGATCACCTCAATGCTTGGCTCAAGCCCCACGGGCTGTGGTATCCGGTGGATGTATCCACCAGTGCCCAGTGCACCATTGGCGGAATGGCAGGCAATAATTCCTGCGGATCGCGCTCTATTTACTACGGCAACATGGTGCACAACGTCGAGGGCATCGAAGCCACCCTGGCCGATGGATGCGACGTGAATTTCAGCTTTGTGGATGGCTTTGCCGAGGGCTCACGGGAGCAGCAACTCGCCCAGCAGGTAAAAGCCATAGCCGAGCGGGTCGGCCATGATATTCGCGACCACTTTCCCAAAGTGTTGCGTCGCGTGGGGGGCTATAACCTCGACCTGTTCGACTGCCAAAACCCTATCCCTTATGACCCGAATGGGCGGGCGAATTTGGCGCACTTGCTCATTGGCTCTGAAGGGACGCTCGGGGTAAGCCGCCGTATCAAGCTGAAGCTGTCGCCGCTCCCCGAACAAAAAGTGCTGGGGGTCGTCAACTTCCCCACGTTCTACCAAGCCATGGATTTTACTCAGCATATCGTCAAGCTGGGGCCGATGGCGGTCGAACTCGTCGACCGCACGATGATCGAGCTCTCGCTTGAGAATCCGGCGTTCAGGCCGGTGATCGAAAAAGCGCTGATCGGCAAGCCGGAAGCCATTTTGCTCGTGGAGTTTGCCGGGCAAGACCGAGATGCCCAGCTTGAAGCGCTAGGCCGCCTGAATGAGTTGATGAGTGATTTAGGACTGCCCGGCAGCGTGGTGAATATGCCGGAGGCGGCCGAGCAGAAAGCGCTGTGGAACGTGCGCAAGGCTGGGCTCAATATCATGATGAGCATGAAAGGCGATGGCAAGCCGGTCTCTTTCATCGAAGATTGCGCCGTTCCCCTCGAGCACCTTGCCGAGTACACCGCAAAGCTCACCGAGGTGTTCAATCGCTATGGCACGGAGGGCACCTGGTACGCCCATGCGGGGGTCGGCACGCTGCACGTTCGCCCCATTCTGGACATGCGCCGCGACGGGGCGCAAAAAATGCGTGAAATCGCAGAGCTGGCCTCTGCGCTGGTGCGTGAGTACAAGGGCGCGTACTCGGGTGAGCACGGCGACGGTATTTGCCGTGGCGAGTGGGTTGCTTGGCAGTTTGGCGAGACCATCAATGACGCTTTCCGCGAAGTGAAACAGCTCTTTGATCCGCAGAACCTGCTCAATCCTGGAAAAATCGTCGATACCCCGAAAATGGATGACGAGCGCTACTTCCGGTTTCCCTCCACCTATCAGCGTATTCCGATGACGCCGGTATTCGATTGGTCCTCCTGGAACGTGAAGCGAGATCCGCTCACGGGGGAGCAGACGCCTCCTGGCAGTGCCGGAGACACCACCCATGGCTTGGCCATGGCGGTCGAGATGTGCAACAACAACGGCCACTGTCGCAAGTTCGATGCAGGCACCATGTGCCCAAGCTACCGCATCACCAAAGAAGAGCAGCACCTGACCAGGGGTAGGGCAAACACGCTTCGGCAGGTGCTCTCGGGGCAGTTGGGGGATGAAGGACTTGCCAGCGATGAGGTGAAAGAGGCGCTGGATCTATGCGTTTCCTGTAAAGGGTGCAAGCGCGACTGCCCCACGGGCGTTGATATGGCCAAATTCAAGATAGAAGCACGGGCGGCTCGGGTGCGCGCCAAAGGCCTCACGTTGCGTGATCGCATGGTTGGCGAAATGCCCCGTTACGCCCCTTGGGCTAGCCGGTTCTCAGGTTTGGTGAACGGTATCGAACGGGCTCCCTGGCTGGCGAAGCGCATCAAGCAGGCGCTCAAGCTGGCCCCGAAAAGAGCGCTTCCCGCGTTTAACGGCAACTTTCTGGCGACGGCGGACTCTTCGTCAACCGCTGAGAGGCCAATTGCAGAGAGGTCAATTGCAGAGAAAGAAGTCCTGCTGTTTGTGGATACCTTCAATAACTACATGGAGGGCGACAATGCGTCCGCTGCCAAGCGAGTGCTGGAAGCCGCTGGCTATCGCGTGCATCTCAATGTGACCCAAGGCCAGCGGCCGCTCTGCTGTGGCCGCACCTACCTCTCTTCGGGCCAGTTCGAGAAAGCCAAGGCCGAGGCACAGCGCACGCTGGACTTCCTGATGCCGTTCGTGGAGCGTGGCGTGGCCGTGGTGGGGTTGGAACCCTCATGCTTGCTCAGCATGCGTGATGAATTCTTGCAGTATGGCTTTGGTGAACAGGCGCAGGCACTGTCGGAAGCTGCCTATCTGTTTGAGGAATTTTTGCTACATGCTCACTCGACAGGAGAGCTGTCGTTAACGCTCAAGCCCATGGAAGGCCGGCGCGTGATGCTGCATGGGCACTGCCACCAGAAAGCGTTTGATGCGTTGCGCCCGGTAGAGCAGGTGCTGAACTGGATTCCTGGCGTGTCAGTCGAGACGATCGAGTCGTCCTGCTGCGGCATGGCGGGCAGCTTTGGCTATGAAGCCGAACACTACGAAGCCTCGATGAAAATGGCAGAGCTGACGCTGTTGCCTGCCGTGCGAAGCGCAAACAAGGAGGCGGTGTTAGTGGCCGATGGCACCAGCTGTCGTCATCAAATTCAGGATGGCAGCGGGCGCGAAGCGATTCACGTTGCTCGCCTGCTGGCTCAGGCGCTAGCCTGATAGCGACAACCAACAAAAGGAGCGTTACGTGGCCATCTATCAATTTGGCGAGCATCAGCCCGCTATTCATGAAGACGTATACATTGCCGACACGGCGGACGTCATCGGTCAGGTTACCCTGAAGGCACGCGCCAGCGTGTGGTATCAGGCGGTACTGCGCGGCGACAGCGATCATCTGGAAATCGGTGAAGAGAGCAACATTCAGGATGGCGCCGTGCTGCACGCGGACCCCGGCTACCCGCTGAAGGTGGGAAAAGGGGTGACCGTCGGGCACCAGGCGATGCTGCATGGCTGTACCGTGGGGGATGGCTGCTTGATCGGCATTCAGGCGGTAGTGCTCAACGGCGCCGTGATTGGCGAGAACAGCCTGGTAGGCGCGGGAGCCTTCATCAAGGAAGGGGCGGTCTTTCCGCCAAACTCGTTGATTGTCGGCTCACCTGCCAAAGTGGTCAGGGAGCTGTCGGCAGAGGCGGTGGAAGCGCTGAAGCTGAATGCACAAAGCTATGTGATACGGGGCAAGCAGCACGCTGACTCGCTCAAGCGCATCGATTGAGCCTGCCTGTACCTGAAAACGCCCACCCCCAGGCGTGGCCTAGGGGTGGGAGAGGGTGTCTGAGCCCAGCTGAGGTTGTTACATCAGCGGATCAGTGATACCCAGCACATAGAACGCGACCAGCGCGATGATACCGGTGAATACCAGGTAGTAGATGGTCGGAATGATCGTTTTACGAATCGTGGTGCCTTCGCGGCCCAGCAGGCCAACGGTTGCCGAGGCGGCGACCACGTTGTGAATCGCGATCATGTTACCCGCAGCAGCACCCACCGCCTGAAGCGCGACCATGACGGCCGTTGAGAGCCCCAGAGTTTGCGCAATGCTGAACTGGAACTCGGCCAGCATCAGGTTGGAAACCGTGTTGGAACCGGCGATGAAAGCACCCATGGCACCCACGGCGGGCGCAAAGAAGGGATAGACACCGCCAACGCTGTTGGCAACCGCCTGGGCCATCATGACAGGCATGGACACCAGGTCTGCGCCGTTGACGCCCGAGTTGATCAGGATACGCACCATCGGCACGGTGAACACGAGGACGAAACCCGCACCAAAAATGGTTTTGGTGGATTCCGAGACGGCTGCGCTCATCTGACGCGGGTTCATCTTGTGCAGGAAGTAGGTGATGAACACCACGGCCAGAATGATGCCGCCCGGCAGATAGAGCGGCTGTATGCCGCCGCTGACGCCTGCTTCACCGAAGATGTTGGCCCAGTTCAGGTTCACGGAAGTCAGCGCCACGCGCAGCGGCTCGATGGTGCGAGAGGCCACCAGGAAGAGCGCCAACAGCACATAGGGAATCCAGCCCTTGAGGGTCGAGATCGGTGCCTTGCCTGCGACATCGTCCAGCTTGATTTGCAGGTTGCCGATCCACTCGTCCGGCCAGGAGGTGGCTTCCGGGAAGTCCCAGGTGTCTTTCGGTAGCAGGAACCCTTTACGCGCAGCAGGAACGACAATGGCCAGGCCGACCATGGCACCGATCATCGAGGGGAACTCTGGCCCCAGGAAGACGCCTACCAGCATGTAAGGTACGACGAACGCGATGCCCGTGAAAATGGCGAACGGAGCAATGGACAGCCCCTCTTTCCAGGAGCGGTTGGCGCCAAAGAAGCGCACCATGATCAGCACCAGAATCAGCGGCATGAGAATACCCACGATGCCGTGAGTGATTGCCGTGGTGCTGGTGACCTGCTGGAAGAACGCTTCCCAGGTGGAGCCGTTGGCTTCCAGTTGCGCCGTGATGCCGGCACGGTCGAGGCCGCTGCCCACGCCCACCACAATCGGGGTGCCCACTGCGCCAAACGATACCGGGGTCGACTGAATCATCATGCCTACCACGACGGCCGCCAGCGCCGGGAAGCCCAGGGCGACCATCAGCGGTGCAGCCACCGCAGCGGGGGTGCCAAAGCCTGAGGCGCCTTCGATAAAGCAGCCAAACAGCCACGCGACGATCAGCGCCTGCACGCGGCGGTCCGGGCTGATGCCTGAAAAGCCGTTACGGATGGCCGTGATGCCCCCAGAGTGCTTGAGGGTGTTCAGCAGCAGGATGGCGCCAAAGATGATCCACAGCAGGCCAGCGGTCTGGATCAACCCTTGAACGGTGGATGCCGCGACACGGCTGAACGACATGTCCCATGCAGTCAGGCCGATAATGGCAGCGGTGAGGAAAACGATCGGCATCGCTATCTTGGCGGGAATCTTAAAGCCTATGAGCAATATCCCGGCCAGCAACAGCGGCAGAAATGCCAGAAGAGCTAGTATATTTTCATTCATGGGAGGAACGGCCCCTTGTTATTGATTTGGTGTGCTCCGCGAAAGCCAACGCATCATTTTCAATGATAGTTGGGACAGCGTGAAAGATACGGTCAGGCGCCTGGAATGACTATATTGGAAAATTGGTCTTACCAGTAAAAGGGGCTTTTTCGGCCGCGTATCGAGGCGTTTTTTTAATATCAAGTGACTGTTATTCATTGCTTTTTTAGCGCTGCAAAGAAGCGCCGAGTCGACACCGTTATTAGACTAATAGACAGTTCAGTCAAGGAGGAGAAAGGCAGTACACAGAGGAGGGATGTTCTAGGCCTATCGCGTATGCTGTGACGGCGTATAGTGTAGGTGCACTCTTTACCTCTTTTCAGGAGTCGTTCGACCATGGCCATCACGCTTTATGATTTGTGCGGTCGCGATGATCGCTTGAGATTTTCTCCCTACTGCTGGCGCGTGCGCATGGCGCTGGCCCACAAAGGGCTGGCATACACTACGGTGGCCTGGCGGTTTCAGCAGAAAGAGGCGCTGGCATTTGCCCACTACGACAAGGTGCCGGTGTTGACCGATGGCGATACGGTGGTCACCGACAGCTTCGACATCCTGCGCTACCTGGATACCACTTACCCTGAGGCTCCGGTGCTGGGCGATGGACTGGGCTTGCAGCGTGTCACGCTATTCAAGCAACTGGTGGACCGCAGCATTACGCCCGCGCTGTTTCGTATCGTGGTGCTGGATCTGCTGGAAGCCATCCACCCGGAGGATAGGGAGTACTTCCGCACCACCCGTGAAGCGCGCTTTGGGGCCAGCCTCGAGGCGGTTCACGACCCTGAGAAAGGCCGCCAGCAACTGCATCAGGCGCTGGTGCCCGTCAGTGCACAACTCAAGGAAACCCCTTTCCTCGATGGTGACTCCCCCGCTGGGGCAGATTACCTGCTGTTCGGCAGCATGATGTGGGCCTATAGCGTCTCGACCGAAACGCTGGTGGAGGAGCGTGACCCCGTGGCCGGCTGGTTCCAGCGCATGCTGGCGGTGCACGATGGCGTGGCGGGCAAGGCCATTACCATTCGTGATCTATACTAGGCTAAGCGGTACTCGCCGCTGACACTCACAGGCAACATGAAGGGGCAGGCCCTGTATGGGGACGCCCTTCATGGACAAGGAGATGGCAATGATTGACCTGTATTACTGGACAACGCCCAACGGCCACAAAGTCTCCATCATGCTTGAAGAAGCAAAGCTCGCTTATCGCGTAAAGCCCATCAATATCGGGCGTGGCGAGCAGTTCGACCCCGAGTTCCTGGCCATTGCGCCCAATAATCGTATTCCTGCCATCGTCGACCATGCCCCGCGCGACGGGGGGCAGCCCATGGCGCTGTTCGAGTCAGGGGCGATTCTGGAGTACTTGGCAGACAAGAGTGGCCAGTTCCTGCCAGCAGAAGGGCGCGAGCGTTATGTGGTACTGCAGTGGCTGCACTGGCAGATGGGTGGGCTAGGCCCCATGGCCGGGCAAAATCATCACTTCTGCCACTATGCGCCCCACAAGATCGACTACGCCATCGAGCGCTACGTGCGTGAAACCAATCGGCTTTATAGCGTGCTGGACCAGCGTCTTTCCCAGCAGCACTATGTGGGCGGCGACCGTTACTCGATTGCCGACATGGCCATCTACCCATGGATCGTGCCCTGGGAAAAACAGCGCCAGACCCTGGAGGAGTTTCCCGACCTGGAGCGCTGGTTCGAAGAGCTTTCCCAGCGTCCCGCCATTCGCAAAGCCTATGCATTGGTCGAGGATGTGAACCCCCAGGCAGGAGCGCCCATGGATGATCTGGCGCGTAAGCACTTGTTCGGAAACCGCTAATAATGATTAACCGCGAGTGAGTCATCGATAATGGCGATGCAGCGTGCATGAAGGTGAAAAAAATCATGTTGCGCTGCACAAAAAGCGCTGCTAGCTTTGATATTAGCAACGGCAACCGCCTATCAAGATGCGCCGTCGAGCGCATCGTACCGCTAGCTCACTCAAGGAGATTTAGTGATGAACAAGACAGCAGAAAAAACCAGCCAGCAGTTCGAGTCCGTGTTTGTTTCCCCCATGCGCTCTTACACACTGGCAGCGCTGGACTACTACGAGCAACTGGTCGGCGCTCAAATGGATGCTGCACGCGCCTATTCCGACATGACCATCGCCCAGGCGCGCACCTGGCTCGACGTCAAAGACGCCGATAGTTTCAAGAAAGCCATGGAAAGCCAGCAGAAAGCGGCCAGCGACATGATGGAGCGCATGAAAGGTGACTCCGAAAAAGTGACCTCTATCAGCCAGGGCTTCCTGCAGGAAAGTCAGAAAATGGCGGAAGAGACCACCAAGAAAGCAGCCGATACTGCCAAATCGTAACGGTTGCTCCATGAAAATGCCGCGCCCTGAAGCGCGGCATTTTTTTATCCGAAGAGCGGGCGTTAGGTGGCGTCGCCTGCACGCGCTCTCAGCCGAAACCGTGCAATCCTGATGATTTGCTCGATGGCCGTTTTTCTTTCTTGTACCGGATCGTTGTTCAACCGCTTTTCAAAGGCCTCCAGAATGGCATAGCGGTCCAGGCCCTTGACGGCAATCACGAAGGGAAAGCCAAATTTTTCCTGATAGGCGGCGTTCAACTGCTCGAAGCGGGCAAACTCTTCCGGTGAACACTGATCGAGCCCAGCACCGGCCTGTTCGCTGGTAGAGTCGTGGGTCAGCTCCCCGGCCAACGCGGCTTTGCCGGCCAGGTCAGGGTGTGCCTGAATGACGGCCGTCTGCTGCTCGGGAGATGCCTGTTGAAGCATCTTGCCCATCAGTTCGGCCAGCGCATCCGGGGCGTCGTGAGCCTCTTCCAGGCCGTGTTGCCAGGCAGCCTTGGCCACCCAGGGAGAGTGTTCATAGACATCGCCATAGTGGGCCACGAAGGTTTCCAGGCTGCTTTGGCTCGGGGCAGGGGACAGTCGCAAAGGCGTTTCAGTCGGCACAAGGGTTCTCCAAGCGTGCGAAAAGGGAATTGCTGTATACAATAAATAGCATCAACGGTACTCTTTGACCAATAGGTCAAACTTGCCAACAACACCAATAACCCTGCCAATATGAGGAGTGACGATGGGACGCTTGACTACCCACGTGCTGGATACCGCCAAAGGGCAGCCCGGTCAGGGCATCATCATCGAGGTCTTTCGGTTGACCGGTGGCCAGCGCGAGCCGTTAGCGACCACCGTCACCAACAGCGACGGCCGCTGTGATGCGCCGCTGTTGGAAGGCGAGGCGCTGACCGCTGGCGAATATGAGCTAGTGTTCCATGCGGGAGACTATCTACGCCAGCAGGGGGGCGAGGCTGCCGAGCCCCGCTTCCTGGACGTCATCCCGCTGCGCTTTGGCGTGGCCGATGCCAGCCAGCATTACCACGTACCGCTGCTGCTCTCGCCGTATGGCTACTCGACCTATCGCGGTAGCTGAGGGGGCTTCACATGCAAGCGTACACTATCGAATTTGCCAACCTGCTGCTGCGCTGGCTCCACGTGATCGCCGCCATTGCCTGGATCGGAGAGTCGATCTATTTCGTCATGCTGGATAACAGCCTGCGCACGCCCAAGGCTCAGGAAGATCGTGACAAGGGTGTGTTTGGTGAGATGTGGGCGGTGCATGGCGGTGGTTTCTATCATAACCAGAAATACGCCACGGCCCCTGCCAAACTCCCCAACGACCTGCACTGGTCGTTCTGGAAAGCCTACACCACATGGCTCTCTGGCTTTGCGCTGTTCGTCATTCTTTATATGGTCAATCCGGGTTTCTACCTGGTCAACCCCAACAGCAACTGGGCCTGGGCGGCCAACCTCACCGGATGGCAAGCCAACCTGCTGGCATTGAGCTTCCTGCTGGGCGGCTGGGTGGTCTATAACGAGCTCTGCAAGCGTATCAGCCCGGATATGCAACGTGACGGCCTGCTGAGCATTGCCGTGGCGGTGATGATGGTGGTCGTGGCGTATTTGAGCACCCAGATGTTCACCGGGCGGGCAGCCTTTCTGCTCACCGGGGCCGTCATGGCCACGGCCATGTCGGCCAACGTCTTCTTCTGGATCATTCCCGGCCAGCGCCGCATGGTCAAGGCCATGAAAGCCGGAGAGGCCCCCAACCCGCTAGACGGCAAGCGCGGCAAGCAGCGCTCGGTGCACAACACCTACTTCACGCTGCCGGTGGTGCTGCTGATGGTGAGTAATCACTACTCTTTTCTATACTCCCATGAGCAGGCCTGGATCGTCATGGCCCTGTTCATCTTTGCTGGCGCGTTGATTCGTCAGTTCTTCGTGCTGATGCATGCGGGCAAGGTCCAGCCTGCCTATCCTGCGATAGGCGTAGGGCTCATTCTGCTGGCGTTCTGGGTAGCGGCCCCCAGCCCGCGCGCCGCCGTGGAAAGTACCAGCGCGGCCCCCGACCAGGCCCAGATCACCGCTCTGGTGGAGCAGCACTGCACCCTGTGCCATGCGCGTAACCCTGAGCACGCCGGGTTCTCCGCGCCGCCTGCGGGCTACGCCTTCGATCACTGGGAAGAGATACTGGGCCACAAGGCACAGATTCAGCGGGTCGTCGCCACTCGCTACATGCCGCTGGGCAATATCACCAACATGAGTGACGAAGAGCGCGATATCATAGCGGCCTGGGAGGAGTAAAACGGTTCGCAGAGAGGAGACCCCATGAGCGAAGCGCAGACGGCGTTGAAACGGCGGCCCACGGAAAAAGAGGGTGACGAGCGCCACGAAGCCATTTACCGAGCAGTGAGCGATGCCATCGTGGAGCAACGCCTCAAGCCGGGTGCCCGGCTGCGCGAAGATGCCCTGGCAGAGGTGTTTGGCATCAGCCGCACGGGGATCCGTAAAATCCTGCAGCGGCTGGCGCTGGAGCAACTGGTGACTCTGACGCCGCGCCGTGGGGCCAGCGTGACGCGCCCTACTGCCGATGAAGCCAAGGACGTGTTCGATGCACGCCAGCTCATCGAGTGCGGCCTGATGCCCGACGTGGCAAGGCGCATGGATGCCAAGGCGGCTGCCGAGCTGCGAGACATGGCCAGGCAGGAGCGACAGGCCCTGCGCGGCGGCCAGCAAAGCGTGGCCATCCGTCTCTCGGCCGATTTCCACGTGCGCCTGGCGCAGCTCTCCGGCAACGCCACCCTGGCGGAATTCGTCGAGCGCCTCTGCTCGCGCTCTTCACTGATCCTCGCCGTATATGGTCATCGCGGCCACCTGGGCTGCGAGTCCCACGACCATGACGATCTGATCGGCTACCTGGAAGCAGGCAATGGCGAACGCGCCAAGGCCTTCATGAGCCGTCACCTCAAGGCCATCGAAGCGTCGCTGTCGATAGTCGAAGAGAAAAGTGATACGCCCGACCTGCGTGAAGTCTTTCGTCTTTGAACTCTATCACCGCAGGGCCTGATCACCGCAGTGCCGGGTAGGCGTCGAGTCGTTTTAAAGCCTGCTGGCGCTGTCCGTGATGCCATTTTCCTCGATGTGTGCTCATGAGTGGCCTTGAATGGGCTGCGTCGGCTGCGTCGGCTGCTGTGGCGCACTATTTTGGGTTGAACGCGTGCTCGCTTGCACCGTTGCAATGCCTTCAAGCCAACAGGTACAGCACAGGCGTCGCGCAGCAATAGCAGGATTGTGTTGTCTTTCATAAAAAGAGGGTCAGGAAGAACTCTCGCTAAATATCTCATGTATACGAAAAATATATTTTTTGTACATTGATTTTTGCTGCTTTTGGCACCGTTTTGATGGTTGGCCTCCTTTTTGGCACTCCTCTTGCACTACTTAAGCACGGTATAAGCATCAAGAGCTTTGCTTTCTGCTAAGTAAACAGTAAGGGGACGATTAAAATGGTATACAAGAAAATGGTGGCGACCCTGCGTTTCATGCATCAAACCCGACGTACCGCGCTGTTATCGCTGGGCGTAGCGCTTTTCGCAGCCCCAGCCATGTCGGACGAGCAAGTGCTGCGTATCGCGATGACGGCCTCCGATATTCCGCTGACGACCGGGCAGCCTGATAGCGGCTTCGAGGGTTATCGCTTCCTCGGTTACACCATCTATGATGCGTTGATCAACTGGGACATGTCCTCGGCAGAGGAGGTAAGTGGGTTGACGCCAGGGCTGGCGGAAAGCTGGGAGGTCGATGCGGAAGACCAGCGAGTGTGGGTTTTCAATCTGCGTGAGGGTGTGCTTTTCCATGACGGTAGTGAGTGGAATGCCGACGCTGCCATCTGGAACCTCGATAAAATTTACGATGAAGCGTCCGAGCAGTTCGATGCCCGCCAGGCAGGTAACGTCCGGGGCCGTATTCCTTCCATGGATGGCTACGAAAAAGTAGACGACTACACCATTCAGTTCACCACCAGCGAGCCAGATGCATGGTTCCCCTACCAGCTTTCCTTCCTGCTCTTCTCAAGCCCTGCGCAATGGGAAGCATTGGGCGGTGACTGGGATGCGTTTGCCAGCGCTCCTTCGGGTACAGGGCCTTTCAAGCTGACGCGCCTGGTGCCTCGCGAGCGTGCCGTGCTGGAACCCAACCTGGAGTATTGGGATGAAGCGCGTGTGCCTCGTTTGACACGACTCGAACTGATCCCGATGCCTGAATCCAGCTCGCGCACTTCCGCACTGCTCTCGTCGCAGGTCGATTGGATCGAGTCACCGGCGCCAGATGCCATTCCTCGTATGCAGTCTCAAGGTATGGAGATCACCAGCAACCCTTATCCGCACACCTGGCCTTATCAGTTCTCCATGCAAGAAGGCAGCCCCTGGCGTGATATCAACGTCCGCAAAGCGGCCAACTTGGCAGTGGACCGTGAAGGTCTGGAAGCCATGCTGGGTGGTTTGATGGTGCCCGCAGTGGGTATCGTGGCGCCTGATCATCCCTGGTATGGCGAGCCCACCTTCGAAACCCGCTACGACCCTGAAGAAGCCATGCGGCTATTGGCCGAGAGCGGTTTTGGCCCCGACAATCCCGTCGACATCAAAGTGCTCATTTCGACCTCCGGCTCCGGCCAAATGCAGCCCTTGGCCATGAATGAGTACATTCAGCAAAACCTTGCGGAGGTTGGTATCGACCTCGAGTTTGAAGTGCTGGACTGGGAGTCGTTATTTCCAAACTGGCGTCGTGGCGCTGCGGATGCCAGCAGTCGTGGAGCGCATGCGACCAACATCACCTTCGCCTGGTTGGACCCGTTCTCTGCTTTCTACCGCTTCATGCACTCTAGTATGGCTCCCCCCAATGGCTTCAACTGGGGCTATATGAATGACCCTGAATATGACCGTTTGCTGGATGAAGCGCGTGTCACCTTCGATCAAGCCGAGCAAGACGCCATCCTCGCCGAGTTCCATGCCCGCATGGTCGATGATGCCGCTTGGCTGTGGGTAGCCCATGACGTTGGCCCGCGCGCGATGCAGCCCCACGTCAAAGGGTTTGTTCAGGCTAAAAACTGGTTCCAGGACCTGACCCCCGTCTATATCGAGGAGTGAGTTATGCACGCGGAGTGGCTTGTCAGCCACTCCGCGCATAGCCAGGAGACACGATGAGCACCTACTTCCTCAAGCGAATTCTGTATGTCATTCCGATCACCTTGGCGGTGAGTTTTTTCTGTTTCTCATTGGTCCATCTGTCACCGGGCGACCCCATGGACGCCGTCGTCTCTCCCGATGCGCCCAGTGACGTCGTCGCGATGGTGCAGCGAGCCTACGGCTTTGACCGGCCATTGCCAGAGCAGTTTGGGCGTTGGGTGAGCCGAGCCGTGCAGGGTGACCTGGGCATGTCGGCCGCCAATGGCAGGGCAGTGACGACAGAAGTGTTCAGCGCCCTCAAAAACACCCTGTTGCTCGCCGCTGCTGCGTCAATGATTGGCTTTACCTTGGGGTGCACGTTTGGAGCACTCGCCGGCTATTACCAGGGGTCCATGCTTGACCGCATCGTGACGGGCGTTGCCGTGGGTGGCGTCAGTATTCCGCACTACTGGTTGGGCATGCTGCTGGTGATCATCTTTTCAGTGGAGCTGAGCTGGCTGCCTTCCTCCGGTGCAGGGCCGGGAAGCTCCAGCGATTGGAGTTTCGAGTGGGCCTACCTGCGCCACTTGATTCTACCTGCGGTGACGCTGTCGGTGATTCCCATGGGCGTCGTTACGCGCACGGTGCGAGCCATGGTGGCGGATATCCTGGCCCACGAGTTTGTTGAAGCGCTGCGCGCTAAAGGTTTGGCAGAGCGGCGTATCTTTTTGCATGTCATCAAGAATGTCGCGCCTACTGCGTTAGCGGTGATGGGGCTGCAGTTAGGGTATCTATTAGGTGGCTCAATTCTCGTCGAGACCGTGTTCTCTTGGCCTGGGACAGGGTTGTTGCTCAATAACGCTATTTTTCAGCGCGATTTGCCCATCTTGCAAGGCACGATTTTGATCCTGGCGTTGTTCTTTGTAGCGCTCAATTTAATGGTCGATCTCGTCCAGGCGCGCCTTGACCCACGTATTCAGCGCGGCTGATCGGCTAGGAGAATCTCATGACAACGACCTCTCTTGATGCTTCGGCGAAGACCGACGTGCAGGTGACCCCAAGCAAAGGGTACTGGGGGCCGGTATTTCGGCGCCTGAGGCGTGACCCTGTCGCACTGGTAGCAGGCATCATCCTGCTGTGTATCCTGGCCATGGCGATATTTGCTCCCTGGTTGGCTCCCATGGACCCGTATAAAACCAGCATGATGTCGCGGTTGCGGCCGATTGGTACATCAGGCCATTGGCTGGGTACCGACGAGCTAGGTCGCGACATGCTTTCGCGATTGATCTACGGCGCTCGATTATCGCTATTGATCGGCGTCATGCCGGTGGTGAACGCGTTCGTGATAGGAAGCGCGATCGGTATTGTCGCAGGCTTTGTAGGAGGCAAAACCAATACCATCTTCATGCGCATTATCGATGTGTTTTATGCCTTCCCTGCTGTGCTGCTGGCGATTGCGTTAGCGGGGGCATTGGGTGCAGGCATCATCAACTCGCTATTCTCGTTGACCGTGGTGTTCATACCACCCATTGCGCGGGTCGCGGAAAGTGTGACAACGCAAATACGCAGCGCCGATTACATTGAAGCCGCCCGTGCCAGTGGGGCGGGCAGTTTGAGAATCATCCGCTGCCATGTACTGGGCAATGTACTTAGCCCCATTTTCGTTTATGCCACCTCGCTCATCAGCGTCAGCATGATCCTGGCCTCAGGTCTCTCGTTTCTTGGTTTAGGGGCCAGGCCGCCGATGCCGGAGTGGGGCCTTATGCTCAATACCTTGCGCGATGCCATCTACGTCAACCCATGGATTACCATTCTGCCCGGCGTCATGATTTTTACGGTATCGATCTGTTTCAACACGCTCAGCGATGGTCTGCGCTCTGCCATGGATGTGAAACTATGAATGCTGAACGTGTTTCGATAGACGCTTCTCCAGCCGTGACAGCACCCTTGGACCCCCGTGATAGAGGAGGAGCTGCCCAGCCACTGTTGAGCGTGAAAGGGCTGCGCAAGCACTTCATTATCAAAAAAGATTTTTTCGGCCGTCCTGTCAGTAAGGTGCATGCCGTTGATGGTGTCGATTTCGACGTTTTGAAAGGTGAAACGTTAGGCATTGTCGGCGAATCAGGCTGTGGTAAATCCACCACGGCACGCCTGTTGATGCAGCTACTGACCCCCGATGCGGGTGAAGTGATCTTCGATGGCGATCCCGTCGGTACGCCTGGCGGCTTGTCGCTGCGCGACATGCGTCGCCAGGTTCAGATGGTGTTTCAAAACTCCTACGCTTCGCTCAACCCCCGTATGAGCGTCGAGGAGTCCATCGCTTTTGGGCCTCAGGTACATGGCCTTGGCAAGAAAGAAGCCACTGCCAGGGCTCGCAAGCTGCTGGACCAGGTCGGCCTGCTCCCGAATCAGTTTGCGAGTCGTTATCCTCATGAGCTTTCCGGGGGGCAGCGCCAGCGCGTCAATATTGCTCGCGCGTTGGCACTTGAACCCAGGCTACTGATTCTTGATGAAGCCGTTTCGGCCCTGGATAAATCGGTAGAAGCTCAAGTGCTCAACTTGCTGGTCGACCTGAAGCAAGAGTACGGTTTGACCTATCTCTTCATTTCCCATGACCTGAATGTCGTGCGATACATCAGTGATCGTGTGATGGTGATGTATTTAGGGCGAGTCGCTGAAATGGGCGAGAGTGAGTCACTCTATCAGGCACCCGCTCACCCTTATACACGCGCCTTGATGTCGGCCATGCCCTCCATGGATCCCGATAATCGCACCCAGGCAGCCCCACTTGCGGGTGATCCTCCCAACCCGATTGATTTGCCCCGAGGTTGCCGATTCTGCCCGCGTTGCAGCATGGCGGTGGAGGCTTGTCGTGCAGAAGAGCCAGAGCTGAGACCGTTGAAGGAGGGGGCGACGCGCCACTTCGAACACCGTTCGGCTTGTTGCCGGGCAACCGAAGTGCAGTTGCTGGCAACGACATCGAGTGTTGAGGAAGCATCGCTATGACGGCCCATGATCCTTTGAACTGCCAGACATCTTCTGAGCCATCCCCGCAGGCGCTGACCTCCATTAGCGAGCCATTGGTGGAGGTACAAAACCTGAAAGTGCACTTCAAATCCCCTGGCCGTTGCGTGCAGGCGGTGAACGGCGTTGATTTGACCCTTGCCAAAGGCGAGGTACTGACGATTCTGGGGGAAAGTGGCTCGGGCAAGAGTGTGACATTACGCGCGCTGATGCGGTTGCTGCCCGAACGAAGAACGTCCATGGAAGGCCATGTGACAGTAGCCGGGCAAGATATCCTCGCCATGTCGCGGCGTGAGCTGTCGGCCTATCGGGGGTTTACCACCTCGATGATTTTTCAGGAACCGATGCTCGCGTTCGACCCTGTCTTTCGTATAGGTGATCAAATCGCCGAGACGGTATGCCGCCATGAGGGGGTAAGTCACGCAGAGGGCTTGGCGCGGGCACTGGAACTATTCGAGCTGGTGCGGATTCCATCCGCCAAACGACGCTTGTCCAATTATCCCCATGAAATGTCGGGGGGGATGAGCCAGCGGGCCATGATTGCCCTGGCCTTGTCATGCCGCCCACGGCTGCTGTTGGCGGATGAGCCGACAACGGCTTTGGATGCGACCGTTCAGATACAGATCCTGCTGTTGTTACGCGACTTGCAGCGTGAGTTGGGTATGTCGGTCATTTTTGTGACTCACGATATGGGCGTTGCCAATGAGATTTCCGACCGCATCGCGGTGATGTATGCAGGCCGCGTCGTGGAAACAGGCAGCGTGGATGAAATTATTCGCGCACCACGACATCCTTACACTTTAGGATTGATGCAGTCGCGTGCTTCTGGTGAGTTAAAAGGTGCGCGACTCAGTGCAATTCCTGGCTCTCCGCCGGACATGGCGTTTCCACCACAGGGCTGTGCCTTTGCACCGCGCTGTTCGTTGGCCACAGAGGAGTGCCGACAACACGTGCCTCCCGCTAAAGTGCTCGGCCAACAGCATTGGGCCGCGTGCTGGAAAGTGGACGCCTGAACGCTTCAGGGTACGCAAGGAGTATGCTTTCGGAAAGATGCCCGCCACGCAAGGTGGCAGGCAAGGGCAGGGCGGATTACTGAGTGAAGCGCTGGCAAGCGGGCCAGTGTTTCATCAGCAGGTAGTAGGTCAGCCCGGCGGGGATCAGGCTGGCGTACCAGGAGACCGATGAGAAAGCGAGGGCGGCTGCGATGCCGACGACCGTGGCGATCAGTGCGGCCTGGTTGATGCCCTGATAAGGGCCGTTTTCATCGTAGAGTTTGCCGATGTCCAGCGTGCGGCGACGGATGACGTAGTAGTCCACGACCAGGATGGCGAAGATGGGGCCGAGGAAGGCCGAGTAGGTTTGCACGAACAGCTGCAGGCCTGCGGCCGACTCCGGCTGCACCAGTTTCCAGGGGAAAGTCGCAAAGGCCAGCAGACCGACGATCACGGTGGCCACCGGAAATTTGAGCTTGAAGACGTCCATCAGCACGTAGGTGGGCGGCACCACGTTGTTCAGCACGCTGGTGGTCACCTGGGCAAAGGCGATGAAGAGCAGGGTGATCATCAACAGCGGGGTGTTATCCACGGCGTTGGCGAATACCTGAATGGGGTCGGCGGTGCCGGTAGCCTGGGACACCATGTAGCCGATCAAGCCCATGAACAGCGTGCAGGGCAGAATCGACATGGCGTAAATGGTGGTCAATAGCCCTTGTCCGGTGCCTTTTTTATGTTCACGCGAGTAATCGCTTACATTCAGCATCATGGTGCTGTAAATGCCCAGAAACAGCATGGTGGCGCTCCAGAAGGGCATGCCCCAGGAGCCTTCCATGGTCAGCAGGCTGGCCGACAGCTCATCGCCATAGCGCTGCACGGTGGCGTAGAACATGTACATCAGCGAGCAGAGAATAAAAGCGCTGCCGATATTCTCCAGCCACTTGATGCCCTGAAAGCCGAGCACCGAGAGGCCGATCTGCAAAAACTGAAAGGTGATGAAGTAGAAGATCAGGTTGTCGAAGCCGAACAGCGTCGCCGACACCATGTTGAGGGCACCGGCCCCAATCCAGCTCTGGAAGCCATACCACACGATGGCAGGCACGGCGCGCACCAGCCCGGGGATACGCGTTCCGGTGAACCCAAAGGCACTGCGCGCCTGCACCATGAACGGAATGCCGTACTTGTATCCGGCGGCACCATTGATGGCCAGCGCCACGCCGATCACAAAGCAGCCGATGGCGATGGCCAGCGTGGCTTGCAGCAAGTTGAGCGTGCCCACCACGCTGGAGCCCATGGCGAAGGTGCCAATCGACACGCAGCCACCAAACCAGGCAAGAAAGTAGGATGTGCGCCCCATGATACGGGTGCTTTGCGGCGCCAGGCTTTCTGCGCCGACGGCTTTGCTGGCGGCTGACTGCGCCGCGTTGGGTGCTTCTTCTGAGGTAAGAGCAGAGGTAGAAGTGCTCATGTTACCGTCCTCGCAAGATTATCGATGTTATTGGTAACCCGGGCAGTAGGCTGCCCGGGAGACGCTTGCGGCGTGGCGTGCTGATGCTGATATTCGTCGTGTTGTTATGATTTTTTGTAGGCGTGCTTTCTTTTACGGCCGGTTGCTGGTGTCAGCTCTTCACTGGCGCGTGGGTGGCAGCGTCAGGTCGGAAAAACCTGAAAACTTGCCGGTAAAGGTTTTGCGGCGCGGGTAATCCAGGTCGCCGTATTTACTGGTCTGCAAGCCCAGCCCGACGAGCGACTCGGCCAGTTTCAGCGCGGCGCTCACCCCTTCCACCACGGGCAGGCCTACCTCGTGGCTAATGGCCTGGGTCAGGTTGGCCATGCCCCCGCAGCCCAGCACGATGGCGCCAATGCCATCTTCGTCGCGGGCACGGCAGCACTCCTGCACGATACGGCTGAACGCCGCGTCCGGATGATCTTCCAGATCCAGTACGGGGATCTCGGCGGCGCGGATGCGGCGGCAGTGGTGGCGAAAGCCGTACTGCTCCAGCAGGTGCTCGGCGATGATGCCGGTGCGTCCCAGCGTCGTCACAATGGAGAAGCGAGTGCTGATCAGCGTGGCCATATGAAAGGCGGCTTCGGCAATGCCGATCACCGGCGCGCGAGTCAGCTCGCGGGCGGCCAGCAGGCCAGGGTCGCCAAAGCAGGCCACCACGTACGCATCGATACCGCCTTCGCGTTCGCCTTTCAGAACTTCTTCGGCAACGCCTACTGCGCTCACCGCTTCATCGAAGTGGCTTTCGATGGAGACCGGGCCAGCCTCGGGTTGCGTCGCGCTGATGAGGGTCCCCGGTGCTGCCAGCTTGTCGGCGGCTTGACGAATGGTTTCCGTCATAGCCGCCGTGGTATTGGGGTTGATCAGACGTATATGCACGTTCGGATACTCTTGTGTGAACAATATTTTCTATCTTGTATACAAAAATAGGGCGGTTTTTAGCCAAGTGCAAGGGGCTAATGCACTTGATGCTCTCGATACGGGTTGACCAATCATTCAGGTTTCAATAGCTTGGCTCAGCAGGGGCCGTCAAAGCGTCGAGAACTCAAATGATTAGCCCTGCGCTGCATTGCAGGCGCCGGTTAAAATGACTATTTTGTATACAAACTAAAATGCGCTGCCTCGCTAAAGGAGCCCGACCATGTCTTCCCATTACCCGCGTGACCTGATTGGCTACGGCCAAACGCCCCCTCATGCCCAGTGGCCCAACGGCGCCAAAATAGCCGTGCAGTTCGTACTCAACTACGAAGAGGGCGCAGAGAATTGCGTGCTTCACGGGGATGCGGGGTCCGAGCAGTTCCTTTCCGAGATCATCGGGGCAGCCAGCTATCCCGACCGCCACCTGAGCATGGAGTCCATCTACGAGTACGGCTCGCGAGCTGGCGTGTGGCGCATTCTGCGCGAATTTGAGCGTCGTGGGCTGCCGCTCACCGTGTTTGGGGTGGCCATGGCGCTGGAGCGCCACCCGGAGGTGGCGCAGGCGTTCAAGGAGCTGGGCCATGAAGTGGCCTGTCACGGCTACCGCTGGATTCACTATCAGGAAACGCCCGAGCACGTAGAGCGCGAGCACCTGCAAAAAGCCATGGAGATTTTCCAGCGTCTGTACGGTGAGAAGCCACAAGGCTGGTACACCGGCCGCGATAGCCCCAATACGCGGCGTCTGATATTGGATGAAGGCGGGTTTCTCTACGACAGCGATTACTACGGCGACGACCTGCCCTTCTGGACCCGCGTGAGCGACAGCCAGGGTGCCGAGCACCAGCATCTGGTGGTGCCCTACACCCTCGATACCAATGACATGCGTTTTGCGGCGCCGCAGGGGTTCAATACCGCCGACCACTTCTTTACCTACCTGCGCGACGCCTTTGATGTACTGTATGCCGAAGGGGAGGAGGCGCCGAAAATGCTTTCGATTGGCATGCACTGCCGGTTGCTGGGCCGCCCGGGCCGTTTCCGTGCGCTTCAGCGCTTTCTGGACCATATCGAAGCGCATGATCGAGTATGGGTCGCCCGTCGGGTCGATATCGCTCGTCACTGGGCCGAACACCACCCCGCACCGACTCAGTAACCCAAGGATGCGATAGGACACCATGACGCCCCACATAGGACAACGGATTGCCGCCCAATTCGATGCGCTGACGGCCCAGGAGCAGCGGGTCGCCACGTTCATTCTCGACCATTTCGATGATCTGGCGGTCTACAGCGCCGCCGATCTGGCGCGACTGACGGGGGTATCCAAGTCCACGGTGAGCCGTCTGTTCAAGCGGCTGGGGTTCGAGAACTTTCGCACGGTCAAGACCCACGCGCGGCAGCTGCGCAACCTGGGGGTGCCGCTGGTCATCGATGACGATGCGATGCAGGAGGAGGGCGGTGCACCGTTTCAGCGCCACCTGCAGCGCGAACAGGAGAATCTCCAGCGCTGCCTGGCCAGTTTGCCCCCCGCCACGTTTGCCGACTGCGTCGATGCGCTGGCGGCTGCCCAGCAGATCGTGGTCATGGGGTTTCGCAACAGCTATCCGCTGGCGCTACATCTTCGCCAGCAGTTGATTCAGGCGCGTGGGCGAGTACGCCTGGCGCCTCAGCCCAACCAGTCGCTGGCGGAAGAGATCGTCGATTTGACCGAGCAGGACACCATCGTGCTGTTCGGCTTTCGTCGTCGGCCCACGGCCTTTGCGGCACTGGTGACGGCCCTGGAGCGCTCGCCCGCCAGGGTGCTGCTGATCGCCGACCCCACCGCCGCTACCTTCGTGCCGCAAGTGTCGTGGTTCATGGAAGTGCCTCTGGAAAGCTTGTCGGCCTTCGACAGCTACGCCACCGCCAATAGCCTGATTTGCCTGCTGGCCAATGCGGTGCTGCATCACAACCTGAGTGATGGGCGAGAGCGCATCAGTGACATCAGCGACCAGTACGAGGCGCTGAGTGAGCTGGCAGCGCCAGTGATGAGCGTGGATTGGGACGCTCACCAATAATGGTGCGTGCTGGTTCTTGATGCACCAAACACGAACGTTGAGGCCTGTCGAAGCGTTGCTTCGACAGGCATCTGCCTGCCTGAAAAAATCTCAAACTGCTGTTATCCATGCACTTTGTGCCTGAGTGGCCCTGTAATTGCTCTGCTGAGGCTGTGAAACAAAAGTTTCGGACTGTACTTGCTTGCAACGAAGCTTTCATCACGGCGCTATTCATACGCGACTGTCGCACTCGCTGGCTTGGCCAATCGCATAACTGCAGGAGAGCATCATGGGCACGACCCCTCAGGGCTTTACACAATCTATTCAGCACTTCTTGAAACGTTGCCAATCCGGCGTGCTGGCCACCGGTGTGACCGCTGCGCTGGCCGTGGGTGGCGTGGGTGCCAGCACCGCCGTGCAAGCGGATGCGCTGGAAGCCATCGAATCCCGTGGCACCATACGTATTGCGGTCCCGCAGGACTTCCCGCCGTTTGGTTCGGTCGGCACCGATCTGCAGCCGCGCGGCTACGATATCGACATGGCCAACTACATTGCCGATGAGATGGGCGTGACGCTGGAGCTGATTACCGTGACCAGTGCCAACCGCATTCCCTACCTGCAAACGGGCCAGGCGGACCTGGTGATCTCCAGCCTGGGCAAAAATCCGGAGCGTGAAGCGGCAATCGATTTCTCGGAGGCCTATGCGCCTTTCTTCCTGGGAGTCTTCAGCGCTGACGCCGATGAAAGCATCGCCGGCCCCGACGAGCTGGCCGGTAAAACCATCGGCGTGACGCGGGGCGCCGTGGAAGACATGGAACTGACCGAGGTCGCCCCCAGCTCGACCACCATCCGTCGTTTCGAGGACAATGCCACCACCATCTCGGCTTTTCTGTCTGGCCAGGTGGACTATGTCGCGACCGGCAACGTGGTGGCCGCAGAAATTGCCGAGCGCAACAGTCGCCGCGCACCGACCCTGCTGTATCAACTGCGTGATTCCCCCTGCTATATCGGCCTGAACAAGAACGAAGCAGCGCTGCAGGCTGAAGTGAACCGGTTGATTGCTCAGGCGCTCGAGGACGGCACCCTGAACGAGTTTTCCCAGCGCTGGTTCAGTGCCGACCTGCCCGACGGCTTTGGTAGCTGAGGGTCGTCATGGGGCCAACACTCGATTTCTTGACCCTGTTGCCCTACGTCGGTGAGCTGATCAAAGGCTTGACCACCACGGTCATCTTGACCGTGGTGACCACCTTGACCGGTTTGGCACTGGCGGTAGCGGTAGCTTATCTGCGGGTAAACGGTCAGCCTTGGGTACGCTGGGGGCTGGGCGGTTATGTCGAAGTCATTCGTAATACTCCGTTCATCGTGCAACTGTTCTTTATCTTTTTTGGTCTGCCTGGCCTGGGCATCAAGCTGGACGCCATCACGGCGGCGTTTATCGCCATGACCCTTAACCTTGCCGCGTACAGTGCCGAAATCCTGCGTGCGGGCATCAGTGCCACGGCCAGGGGGCAGCTGGAAGCCGCCAGAGCGCTGGGCATGAACACCCTTCAGGGGTATCGCCATGTGGTACTGGTCCCGGCCTTTGCGCGTGTCTATCCGTCACTGATCAGCCAGTCGATCATCGTCATGCTAGGGTCGGCGGTGGTGTCGCAAATTTCGGTCTTCGATCTCACCTACGCGGCCAACTTCATTCAGTCTCGCAACTTCAGAAGCTTCGAAGTCTATTTGCTGATCACCTTGATCTACCTGCTGCTGGCGTTCGTGATGCGCCGCGTCTTCATGCAAGTGGGTAAACGAGTCTTTGCCTACCAGCAAGGAGAACAACGATGATCGAATTCACCTTCTGGGATATTTTGCGCAACCTGCTGCTGGCGGCCCGCTGGACCGTGGTGCTGTCGTTGATTGCCTTTGTCGGCGGGGCCACGGTGGGGCTGGTGTTGACCTTTATGCGCCTCTCCAGCTCGCGCTGGCTGCAACGCCTCACCGCGCTCTACGTGGATGTGTTTCAGGGCACCCCGCTGCTGATGCAGCTGTTCCTGATCTTTTTCGGTGCGGCGGCGCTGGGGTATCCCGTGTCTGCCTGGCTGGCGGCCTCCGTGGCCCTCACGCTGTTCAGCAGCGCTTTCCTGTGTGATATCTGGCGGGGCTGCCTGGAAGCCGTTGCCAAGGGGCAGTGGCATGCCGCTCGGGTGCTGGGCATGAATTACTTCCAAACCATGCGTCATGTCATCCTGCCCCAGGCGCTGCGGCTTTCGGTACCGCCCACGGTCGGTTTTTCGGTACAGGTCATCAAGGGCACCGCGCTGGCCTCGATCATTGGCTTCGTCGAGCTGACCAAGGCGGGCACGATGCTCAACAACGCCACCTTCGAACCGTTCACCATCTTTGCCCTGGTGGCCCTTCTGTATTTCGCGCTGTGCTACCCGCTGTCCTGCTACGCGCGCCATTTGGAGAAAAAGCTCTATGACGCTGGTCTGCGTTGATAACGTTCACAAAGCCTTTGGTGACCTGGAAGTGCTCAAGGGAATCGACCTCTCCGTTGCCCAGGGCGAAGTGGTGGCCATCATCGGCCGGAGCGGCTCGGGCAAAAGTACTCTGCTGCGCTGCCTCAATCAGCTCGAACAGCACGACAGCGGCGAGATCACCATTGCCGGTCAAGCGCTGGATGCGGGTGTCATGTCCCCCCGTGAGCTGAGCGAAAACGTGGGCATGGTCTTTCAGAGCTTCAACTTGTTCCCCCACAAAACGGTGGGGGAAAACGTGTGCCTGGCCCCCGTCGTGGTGCGCGGCGAGAAGCGCGACGAGGTCGAGAAAATCGCCCGTGAAGTGCTGAGCAAGGTCGGCCTGGCCGACAAGTACGATGCCTACCCGGCACAGCTGTCCGGTGGCCAGCAACAGCGGGTGGCCATTGCTCGGGCGCTGGCCATGCGGCCCAAGGTGCTGCTCTGCGACGAAGTGACCTCTGCCCTGGACCCGGAGCTGGTGGGGGAGGTGCTGCGCGTGCTGGAGGCGCTGGCGGCGGAAGGCATGACATTGATACTGGTCACCCATGAAATGGGCTTCGCCAGAGACGTGGCAGATCGCGTGGTCTTCATGCACCAGGGGCGCATCCATGAAGAGGGCGAGCCGGGCGAACTGTTCAGCCGCCCCCAGACCGCCGAGCTGAAGCAGTTTATCTCGGCGGTGCTGTAGGGGGCTGAAGGGGGTGCTGACGTGAGCGGCCTGGGCTGGCCGCTTTACGTATGGTGCAACGTGGCTTATCCGACCCACTGCGTGGCTTGGGCAAAAATCAAGAAGCCCAGTGCTATCAGTACCCACACGCAGAAGAGTGGAAAGAAGAACTTGACCCACTTCTGCCATGAGACACCGGCCAGTGCCAGGGTAGCCATGAAGTAGCCGGAGGTGGGGTAAAGAATATTGCCGATGCCATCGCCCAACTGGAAAGCCAGCACCGCCGTTTGGCGGGTCACGCCAATCATGTCCGAGAGCGGGGCCATCAACGGCATGGTGACCAGTGCCTGGCCGCTGCCGGAAGGAATGATGAAGTTGAAACCAAGCTGCGCGAAGAACATGCCGATGGCGGATAGCAGCGTGGGCAGGCCACCGACCAGATTACCCAGGCCATACACCAGGGTGTCCATGATCTGGCCATCTTCGAGCATGACTGCGACCCCACGGGCAACCCCGGCAATCATGGCGCCGACCAGCACGTCGCGGAACCCTTGATTGAAACCTCCGCAGATGTCGTCGGTGCTCAAGCCTGCAACGAGGCCGACGACCACGCCCATGATGATGAACAGCCCGGCCATCTCCATCATGAACCACCCTTGCTGCAGGACGCCGTAAACCAGCAGGGCAAAGAAGGCGAAGGTGGTGAGCGCCGCCAGTTTCTGGCGAGTGGAGGCTACCAGCGCACGGCTGTTCTCGGCATGCTGGTAAAGGGCACGCTTTTCGGCTTCGCCGGGGTCACTGTTCAGCAGGCTTCGCTCGGGTGAGTGGCTCACCTGGCGAGCATAGCGCATCACAAAGAAGATCGCCGCGGCCAGCATCACGATGAAAGCCAGAATGCGCAAGCCGTACCCGGAGTAGAGAGGCAGTGCCGACAGCTGCTGGCCAAGGCCGGTGTTGATCGGGTTGAGCACGCCCGTGGTAAAGCCCACGGTGGTGGCGCACAGGGCCACGGCGGCTGCAGTGACCGAGTCGAAGCGTAGTGCAATCATCAGCGGCAGGATGACCGGTACATATACCAATGCCAGCTCTTGCGTGCCTATCACGGTGGCAATCAGGGCAAACACGGTCATCAGCACCGGCAGGGTGAGCAGGCCCTGGCCAGCGAAACGTCGGGTCAGCTTGTCGACGCCAATTTCGATGATGCCGGTGCGCCTGAGCACCATGAACATGCCGCCAATCATGAAGGTGAAAAAGACCACTTCGCCAGCGCTCATCAGCCCATTGGGAATGGCCAGCATGAAGTCGGTGAGCCCGACGGGGCTGGGGTCGATCGTGGTATAGGAGTCGGGGTCGATGGTGATGCGGCCATTGGGCCCTGGAACGCGTTCGAATTCTCCTGCGGGTACGAAGTGAGTGGCAATGGCCGCCATGGCGATAAAGACAAACAGCACCACGTAGATGTCCGGGATGCGGCACCAGCTCTTGGCGGTGCCAGGGGTACCCGCAGAAGAGGGGCGATGTTGTGACATGCGGAGCCTCGCATTGTTGGGCCATCCGGGGACGGCTCTTGTTATCCATTGCAGTGGGCCGGGGCGCCGCGATCACCCATCGATGGCGGCAGAACTCGGTTCGTATGTTTTAGAGTTATGAAACGAAAGTTGCCAAAAACATTACTACTGGGAGGTATGTTTCACAAGCCCGTCGGTATAAGCTTTAAAAAGTGCGGTTTATTTTGTATACAAGAACATCATCAACATTGACCACTCGACAGGACATGCCATGCCAGCCAATTACTATGCGCCCACCGGCGGACACCCGCCGCAAACTCAGTTGACCGCCGACCGTGCCGTTTTCACGGAAGCCTATGCGCTGATCCCCAAAGGGGTGATGCGCGATATCGTGACCAGCAACCTGCCTTTCTGGGAAGGCACGCGGCTGTGGGTATTGGCGCGTCCGCTGTCCGGGTTTGCAGAGACGTTCTCTCAATACATCATGGAAGTGCAGCCCGAGGGCGGCAGCGACAAGCCTGAGCTGGACCCTCAGGCAGAAGGGGTGCTGTTCATCGTGGAAGGAGAGCTGACGCTGACATTGGCTGGCGAGCGTCATCTCATGGGCCCTGGCGGCTACGCCTTCATTCCCCCCGGCAGCCACTGGCAGGTTCGCAACGAGTCCCGCGAGCCGGTGCGCTTCCATTGGGTGCGCAAGGCCTATGAGTTCGTCGAGGGGCTGGACGTACCGCCGGCCTTCGTCACCAACGAGCAGGAGATCGCACCGATCGAGATGCCGGGCACGAAAGGGCGCTGGGCAACGACGCGCTTTGTCGAACCTGGCGATGTGCGTCACGACATGCACGTCAACATCGTGACGTTCCAGCCCGGTGGCGTGATTCCGTTCGACGAAACCCACGTGATGGAGCACGGGCTCTACGTGCTGGAAGGCAAGGCGGTCTACCACCTCAACCAGCAGTGGGTAGAAGTGGAAGCGGGGGACTTCATGTGGCTACGGGCGTTCTGCCCTCAAGCCTGTTATGCAGGTGGGCCTGGCCCGTTCCGTTATCTGCTGTACAAGGATGTGAATCGTCACGCGGCGCTGCGCCTTGGCGCTCGCTGACGCTGGCGCACAAGCACACTGACCACCAGGAGCCATCATGCTGACACTCGAAGCAAAACCCCTGACACAAGCAGCATTTGAACCATTTGGCGAGGTGCTCGATGCGCGTACCTCGCCATCGTTTCCGATCAACGCAGGGCGTACCCAGCGGCATCACGATCTGGCGCGAGTCGAGACGCTGGGCGACAACCCGCGCACCTTGGTGAGCATTTTTGTCAGCCAGCCGGTGTCGCTGCCGTTGACGCTGACGTTTCTGGAACGCCACCCGCTGGGCAGCCAGGCTTTCATGCCGCTGCACGAAGAGCGTTTCATCGTGGTGGTCGCCCCGCCCGGCGACACCATCGCGCCCCAGGACGTTCGGGCCTTCGTGACGGATGGTCGCCAGGGGGTGAACTACCGAGCAGGCACCTGGCACGCCATTCAGTCGGTGCTGGACCGGGAAGGCGAGTTTCTCGTGGTGGATCGCGGTGGAGATGGCAACAACTGTGACGAGTACCCGCTGTCCTTGTGCGTGCACGTGGCGCCGTAATCGCCGACATTGGCCGTTGCAACAAGTACATGCGAGTGTCATCTTGCTTGGGGTATGCTGATACGCGAACATTTCCTCTTTTACTGGTCAGGACATTTATGAGCACAAACACCCATATCCCCCTTCGTCGTACCAAGATCGTCGCTACCCTTGGCCCTGCCAGTGACCGCGAAGGCGTACTGGAGGCCATGCTGAAGGCAGGGGTGGATGTGGTGCGCTTGAACTTTTCGCACGGCACCGCCGACGACCATCGGCGTCGCCTGGCCCGGGTGCGTGAGATTGCTGCCCAACTGGGCCGCAGCGTAGCGGCGCTGGGCGATCTGCAAGGCCCCAAGATCCGCGTTGCCCGTTTCAAGGAGGGCGCCGTGTATCTGGAAGAGGGCCAGGACTTCGTGCTCGACATGGCCATGGACAGCGATGCCGGTACTCAGCAGGGCGTCGGTTGCGACTACAAGACCCTGGCCGATGACGTCACGGCCGGCGACCGCCTGCTGCTGGACGATGGCCGTGTGGTGCTGGACGTGACCCGTGTCGAAGGCAAGCAGGTACATACCCAGGTGGTCGTGGGGGGCAAGCTCTCCAACCACAAGGGGATCAACAAGCAGGGGGGAGGCCTCTCCGCGCCGGCCTTGACCGAAAAAGACAAGGCCGACCTGAAAACGGCGGTGGAGATCGGCGTCGATTACCTGGCGATTTCGTTCCCGCGCTCGGCAGAAGACATGCGTGAAGCACGTCGGCTGCTGGGCGAGGAAGGCAAGGAGATTGGCCTGGTGGCCAAGGTCGAGCGTGCCGAGGCCGTGGCCGACGAGGCGACGCTGGATGGCATCATCGAAGCCTCTGAAGCGGTCATGGTGGCGCGTGGTGACCTGGGCGTGGAAATTGGCGATGCCAAGCTGGTCGGCGTGCAGAAGCGCATGATCAAGCGCGCCCGTTCGCTCAACCGGGCCGTGATCACGGCGACCCAAATGATGGAAAGCATGATTTCTGCGCCGCTGCCCACCCGAGCAGAAGTGTTCGACGTGGCCAACGCCGTGCTGGATGGCAGCGATGCCGTGATGCTGTCGGCAGAAACGGCGGCGGGCGACTACCCGCTGGAAACCGTCGAGGCCATGGCGCGCGTGTGCCTGGGAGCCGAGCGGGAGCGGGTGGCGCAAGAGTCCGGGCACCGTATTCATGAAGGCTTTACCCGTCCGGATGAAACCATTGCGCTGTCGGCCATGTACGCTGCCAACCACATGACAGGGGTAGCGGCGATTGCCTGCATGACGGCGTCTGGCTATACGCCGCTCATCGCATCGCGGATTCGCTCCGGTCTGCCCATCGTGGGCCTGGCACACAACCCCATCGCCCAGCGTCGCATGGCGCTTTATCGCGGCGTGGTATCGCTGCCTTTCGATACCTCCGAGATGAGCGCCACCGAGCTGAATGACCAAGCGTTGACCCTGCTGGTCAAGCAAGGGGTCGCCAAGCTGGGTGACCACGTCATCCTCACCCGTGGCGACCACATGAATGCTCACGGTGGCACCAACACCATGAAGGTGATGGTGATTAACGAGCAGCATGTGGAAAGTGCCAAGGCCTAAGCGCATGCGTTGGCTGCTGTGCCTTGGTTGCCTGCTGCTGGGTGCGCCTGCCATGGCCGGCGCACCCATCGTAGCGGCGGCCTCCAGTCTGCACTTCTTTTTGGAAGAGGCTTCTGAACGGTTTACCCAGCAAACCGGGCATACGCTGCGCCTCAACCTGGGCTCTTCCGGTAACTTCCGCCGTCAGATCGCCCAAGGGGCGCCCTTCGAGCTGTTTCTTTCCGCTGATGAGGGCTTCGTGCAAGCGCTCTACCGGGATGGGCACGTCGTGGATGAAGGCGTGATCTATGCACGTGGGCGGCTGGCCTGGGTACAGCCTGCCGGCCGCTATCCTCCGCCCGATGAACAGGCGCCCTTGGCCGGCGTGGAAGACGCCGTGGCTGCGTTGCAGAATGGCCAGCGCCTGCGGATTGCCATGGCCAGCCCCGAGCATGCACCGTATGGCGTGGCCGCCCAGCAAGTGCTGGAAAGGGCAGGGCTCTGGGAGGCCAGTCGCCCGCTGCGCATACAGGGGGAAAACGTTTCCCAGGCGATGCAGTTTGCGCTGTCCGACGACGCAAGGGGCGGGCTGGTGGCCTATTCGCTGGTGCTGGCGCCCGGGCTGGCGGCCCGTAGCGAGAGCGTGCTGATCCCCGAAGCGTGGCACACGCCGCTGACTCAGCGCATGGTGCTGACCCCTCACGCCGGAGAAGCCGCCCAGGCCTTCTATGGCTGGCTGCAACAGCCCGAGGCCCAGGCCCTCTTTCGCGCCTACGGCTTCAGTACCGAGTGATGGACTGGACGGCGCTGGGGGTCTCGCTGCGGCTGGCGGCGTTGACGAGCCTGCTGCTGGTGCCACTGGGCATCTGGTGCGGGCGGTGGCTGGCCACGGCTCGGTTTCGTGGCAAGGGCGTCTGCGAAGCGCTGATTGCTCTGCCTCTGGTGCTGCCGCCCACGGTGCTGGGCTTCTATCTGCTGCAGCAGTTTGGACGCGATGCGCCGCTGGGCAGCGCCTGGGCGGCGCTCACCGGCAGCGGCCTCAACTTTACCTTCACCGGGATTCTGCTGGCCTCTTTGATTGCCAACCTGCCGTTTGCCATTCAGCCCATTCAGCGGGCCTTCGAGCATGTGCCCGTGCATTTGCGCGAAGCGGCCTGGTGTAGCGGGCTCAGCCCCTGGCAGGCCCTGTGGCGTATCGAACTGCCGCTGGTGTGGCCAGGCATCCTGTCGGCGACCGCGCTGACCTTTGCCCATACGTTGGGGGAGTTTGGCGTGATTCTGCTGGTGGGCGGCGCCATCGATGGCGAAACCCGAACGCTCTCCATTGCCATTTATGACCGAGTGCAGGCCTTCGACGAGCAGGGCGCGGCCACCATGTCGGCGCTGTTGCTGGCCATCTCGCTGGCTACTTTGGGGCTGGTCTATGGGTTGGCGGGCAGGCGCAGGTGGGCACGTGGCTGATTTGACGGTGTCCGTGCATCAGGCGGGGCCCATCCCCTTGAACGCCAGCTTCCGCTGCGCGCCGGGGGAGTTGCTGGCGCTGGTGGGACCATCGGGCAGCGGCAAGACCACGCTGTTGCGCGCCATTGCCGGGCTCTACCATCCTGCCCAGGGCCACATCAGCTGCGCCGGTGAGCGGTGGCTTTCGGCCGGGCAGGGGCCGCGCCAGGCACTGACACCCCAGCAGCGCAAAGTGGGCATGGTCTTTCAGGACTATGCGCTGTTCCCGCACCTGACCGCGCAGCAGAACGTCCAGGTCGCCATGGGCCACCTCCCCCCAGTGGCAAGACCCGCACGCGCCGCGCAATGGCTGGCCCAGGTGCGCCTGGAAGGGCTGGAGAACCGCTACCCCAGCCAGCTTTCGGGAGGGCAGCGTCAGCGGGTTGCCCTGGCGCGGGCACTGGCACGAGAGCCCCGCGTGCTGCTGCTGGACGAACCTTTTTCTGCGGTCGATCAGGTCACTCGGCGCCGTTTGCAGCGGGAGCTTGCGCTGTTGCGTCAGCAAATTGCCATCCCCATCTTGCTGGTCACCCACGACCTCGAAGAAGCGACGGCCTTGGCCGACCAGATCTGTGTGCTGCACAACGGCACCAGCTTGCAGCAGGGCGGCCCGGAGCGGCTGTTTCGCCAGCCTGACACGCCCCTGGTGGCGCGTTTGCTCGACCGCCACAATGTCTTTCAGGGGCAGGTGGTCAACACGGCCAGCGGGCCACGGCTGCAGTGGGGCGAGTGGTGGCTGGAAGTCGCTCGCGGCCTCGAACACTGCTCGGTGGGGGAGACCGTGACCTGGTATCTGCCGCCGTCGGATATCGTCTTGCACCGACGCGGGCGGCCCTCCCAGGGGGAGCGCGAAAACCCGGTGACGGCCACAGTGAGTGAAATGGTGGTGCTGGGCAGCATGACCTCGGTTTCGCTGCGCGTTTCGCATGGGGATATGCTACGTTTCGATATCGCTACCCACGCGGCCAAACGCAACCAGCTGGCGTTGGGGGAGCCTGTGACCGTCTCGCTGCTGGCCGAGGGAATCCACCTCATGACCTCGCCGCAGGCCATTGTATAGAAAGAAGGAATCTGTCATGACCCTGTCCCGCCGCCAACTGCTGAAAACCACCCTGGGGGTCTCCCTGGCGAGCTGCCTGCCGCTGTCGCTCGTGACCGCCATGGCCGCCGAGTCGGCCATGGTCGATACCCTGCCGCTGGCGATTCACAGCGAGGGCGGACCGCATCGTCTGGAAGTGGAAGTGGCTGAAACGGTCGCCCAGCGCCAGCGTGGGCTGATGGGACGTGAACACTTGCCAACCTCACGCGGCATGCTGTTCCGCTTCGAGAGCGAACAGCCCGCAGGCAATGCGTTCTGGATGTATCGCACGCTGATCCCGCTGGATATCGCTTACATCGATGACGAAGGCCGCATCGTGGCGATCAATACCATGCAGCCCTGTGAGTCCAGCACCCCGCGTGAGTGCCCCTCCTATCCTGCAGGCGTGGCCTACCATGCCGCCCTGGAAGTAAACGCTGGCTACTTTGCCGAGCGTGGCATCCAGGTAGGCGACTGCGTTTCCGTGCCTGCGCTGGCCGGCTTCTGCCGCCCGGAGTAACCCCGCATACCAGCCAGCAGTGAGTGAAGACGCTGCGGCGAAAGTCGATGGCCAAAAGCAGCGGCCAGCGCTTCCCTTCACTCGGTGAGCGCCTACAATGGGGTGTCGCTGGCGGGGCTTTCCCGTATGGCGCGGAGCGCCCGCCAGATCACGGCGTTCTTCACGACTCATAAAAATGAAAAAAGGATCGATAACAATGACGCTGACACGCTCCATGGCTCGTTTGACCGCTGGCTTGGCCGGTGCTGCACTCCTTTCCGCTGCTTTTTCTGCACAGGCGCGTGAACTCTCTGTCTCCACCGTGCTGTCCGATGCCTTCCCTTGGGGGCAGGCCGCCGAAAAATGGGCAGAGCTGGTGGAAGAGCGCAGTGGCGGTGAACTGACGCTGCGGGTATACCCCAACTCCCAGCTGGTCTCCGGTGACCAGACCCGCGAGTTTTCCGCCATGCGCTCTGGGCTGATCGATGCGGCCGTCGGTTCGACCATCAACTGGTCGCCGCAAGTGCCGGAGCTCAATCTGTTCTCCTTGCCGTTCCTGATTCCTGACGAAGCCGCCGTGGACGCCGTGACTGGCGGTGAAGCGGGTGACATGGTCTTCGAGGCCATCGAGTCGCGTGGCGTCATGCCGTTGGCCTGGGGGGAAAACGGCTTTCGTCAGGTGTCCAATTCCCGTGGCCCCATCAGCCAGCCGGATGATCTCGACGGCCTGAAAATTCGCGTGGTGGGCTCGCCCCTGTTCCAGGACACGTTCTCGGCACTGGGCGCAGACCCGACCCAAATGAGCTGGACCGACGCTCAGCCTGCGTTGACCACCGGCGCGGTCGATGGCCAGGAAAATCCGCTGTCGGTGTTCGACGTGGCGCGCATCGACCAGGTGGGCCAGGCGCATTTGACGCTGTGGAACTACATGAACGACCCGCTGATTTTTGCGGTGAACCAGCAAGTGTGGCGTACGCTCAGCGAAGAGCAGCAGACGATGCTGCGTGAAACCGCGCAGGAAGCCGGAGCGTGGGAGATCGCCATGACCCGAGAGCAGGAGCATGAGCGGCTGGCCGCCATCCAGGAACGCGGGGTCACCGTGACCGAGCTGACCGACGAGCAGTACCAGGCGTTCGTGGAGGCGACCCAGTCCGTCCATGAAAAGTGGGTGCCCCGCATCGGCGAAGCCTTGGTAGAGGCTGCGCAAGCGGCAATCGACGCACGCTGATATTTCGCTAGCCGCTGCCGCCGCTCCCGAGCGGCGGCTATTTGTGTGAGGTTGCCATGAAAGGCCTTCCTGATGCCCGGCCCGAACGCTGGCTGGGCGCCCTGGCGTTGATCATCATCTCGCTGATCAGCCTGGGGAACGTCATCACGCGTTACATTACCGGCGGTTCTTTCTCGTTTACCGAAGAGTTCTCGGTGTTTCTGCTGGTGGTGCTGACTTTTGCGGGCGCCTCCGTCGCCTTGCGCCACGACCGGCATATTCGCCTGGGCTTTCTGGAGCGCGCCTTGCCTCCAAAGTGGCGGGGTGTCCTGATCCTGTTTCAGGCGCTGTGTGGCTTGACGGTGCTTGCGTTGATTACCTGGTACGCTGGCAAGCTCGCCTGGCAGGAACGAGAGTGGCAATCGCTCTCTCCCGGGCTGGGGTTGCCTCAATGGTGGTACTTGGCCTGGTTGCCAGTACTGACGCTGGCCATGAGCTGGCGATTGGTGCAACAGACCCGGGCGCGCTTGAAAGGGGAGTTTCCTCATGACGCCTGATATCTGGATGATTCTGGCGTTCGCGGGCCTGCTGATCGCCGGTGTGCCGGTGGCCTTCTCACTGGCGCTGGCCGGTTCTGTGGGCATTGTCGCGGGGCTCTCGCCCGACATGCTGGCGACCCTGGGCACCAACACCTATAACAGCATCGCCAAGTACCCGCTGATCGCCATTCCGCTGTTCATATTGACCGGGCTCATTTTTGAGCGGGCAGGGGTCGCGCTGCGTCTGGTGCGCTTTGCTCAGGCCTTGATTGGCCCGCGTCATGGCGGCCTGGCGCTGGTGGCCGTGCTGGTGTGCATGATCATGGGCGGCATGAGCGGCTCGGGCCCGGCCGATGCTGCCGCCGTGGCCATGGTCATGCTGCCCAGCATGACCAAAGCGGGCTACCCGAAGCCGTTTTCTGCCACGCTGATTGCGGCCTCTGCGTCGACCGCGATTCTGATCCCCCCCTCGGTAGCGCTGATTCTTTACTCCATCGTCGTGCCGGGAGTGGACCTGCGGGCACTCTTTGCCGCTGGCCTTTTTCCAGGCGTGCTGGCCGGGTTGGCACTGCTGGTACCCGCCATGCTGGTCGCCAAGCGCTACGGCTGGGAGGGCACCCCGGTGGAGGGAGCCGAGCAACTGACCGTGCGCGGCACCTTTCGTGACGCCTTGCCTGCCCTGTTTGCGCCGATCTTGATACTTGGTGGCCTGCGTTCAGGCTTGTTCACGCCTACCGAGGCCGCCGTCGTGGCCGTGGCCTACGGGGCGCTGGTGGGGCTGCTGCTGACCCGTGAGCTGACGCTGCGTGATTTATGGGAGCTGCTGGGCGAAGCCGCGATCATTTCGGGGGTGGTCATGCTGATCATTGCCCTGGCCGGTATCTTCGCTTGGGCAGGCACCATGCTGGGCACGTTCCGGCACATGGCCGAGTGGATCATCGGTTTGACGGATAACGGCGTACTGCTGCTGATACTGGTGATGCTGGCCGTCCTGGTGGCGGGCATGCTGCTGGATGCGATCTCCATTTATCTGATCATGATGCCGATTCTGATTCCGGTGATGCAGCATTTCGAGTGGAACCCGGTATGGTTCGGCATTCTGCTGGCCATGAATATCGCCATTGGTCAGTTCACTCCGCCCGTGGCGGTCAACCTCATGGTGACCACCGAAGTCGCCAAGATTCGTCTGGAGCATACGATAGGCTGGGCAATGCTGTTCGTGCTGGCCATGGGCTGCGCGCTGGCACTGGTTGCCATTTTCCCGAGTATTGCCCTGTGGCTACCCCAGGTGCTGGGCTACAACGTTTGATGCATGGGTAATCGGGTCAGCCGGGTTGGGATACCCTATGCAAAAATGGTATGGCTGGGAGAGGCATGTTTAACGGTGACTAAACGTTACATATGCGCAAACCCCGCTAAACTTATTCCTCAGTGGCGTCTCGTGGCAACGCGTAGCAGCCCAGCCTTCGAGGGAGGCACTCGCTGCAGGGTTGCCCTCGACATCCAGGGGGTGTCTACTTGCGCGGCATGCTCAGCGGGTGCTTAGGGGCGGAAAAAACGTCTCCTGTAGCCGCAGCGGCAAGCATGAAATAGCGGCGAGCTTCGCCAAGTGGTTTTTTTTTCGCTAAAGTAGTCACCGTCGGCAGTAATTGCCGAGGTCGATAACAGACTGTCTTGACAACGTTTTGCAATCGTAGCACCTGAAGGGAACCGTTCTGCAGGTGGTTGCAAGGCGCATAACGCTCACAACATCAAGATAAAGAGGTGTATTCATGAAACGCCATGTATTTTCTACTGCGGCCTTCTCGGGCGCGTTCATTGCTGCGGCTTCCTTCGCCTCTCCGGCGGTAGCTCAGGATCGCTACATCACCATCGGTACCGGTGGCCAAACGGGCGTTTACTACGTCGTCGGTCAGTCGGTGTGCCGTATGGTCAACCGTGGCAGCGATGAGCACAACATTCGTTGTAACGCACCGTCCACCGGCGGCTCCGTTGCCAACGTCAACGGCATGAAGAGCGGCGAGCTGGACATGGGCGTTGTCCAGTCGGACGTTCAGTACCGTGCTTACAACGGTGAAGCCAACTTCGAAGAAGAAGGCGCGTGGGAAGACATGCGTGCGCTCTTCACCATGCATGGTGAGCCGCTGACCGTGGTTGCCCGTGCCGACTCCGGCATTCAAAGCATCACCGACTTCCCCGGCAAGCGCGTCAACATCGGTAACCCCGGTTCAGGCCAGCGCAACACCATGGACGTGGTGATGGATGCGTTTGGCTGGGACGAGAGCACCTTCGCTCTGGCCTCGCAGCTGGACGCTGCCGAGCAGGCGGCTGCACTGTCTGACAACAACATCGATGCCATGGTGTACGTGGTAGGCCACCCGAACGGCTCTATCCAGGAAGCCACCACCACTATCGATGCGCGTCTGGTATCGGTCACTGGCGATGAAATCGACAGCCTGATCGAAGAGTACCCCTACTACACCCGTTCCGTGATCCCGGGCGGCCTCTACCGTGGTAACGACGAAGACGTCGAAACCTTCGGTGTGGCAGCGACCTTCGTGTCTTCCACGGCAGTAGATGAAGAGGTGGCCTACGAAACGGTCAAGGCCGTGTTCGAGAACTTCGATCGCTTCAAGCGTCTGCACCCGGCGTTCGAAAACCTGAACGAAGAAGACATGATCTCCGACGGTCTGACGGCGCCGCTGCACGATGGCGCAGCACGTTACTACCGTGAGCGTGGCTGGATCGAATAAGTCTTGAAAAGCGATGCTGCTGGCTAAGGTGAGCAGCCTCGCGATGAGTGATAAAGCGCGGGCACCTTGGGTGTCCGCGCTTCTTGTTGAAAGTACTGATTCACAGTGCTGACCATTAGGCAGGGCAAGCGTATGCGTGATGACAAACAACCTTCGGCAGCCGCGGGAAGCGACCTGGAGGATATGGTCGCTTCCAGCGATACAGGGGCAAGGAAACCCCTGGGCGTGCCGGGTAAGCTGCTGGTAAGTATTGCAGCTGCCTGGTCGCTGTTTCAGCTATGGATTGCATCGCCACTTCCTTTCATGCTCGGGTTCGGCGTTTTCAACTCTACGGAAGCGCGCTCCATTCACCTGGCATTTGCGCTGTTTCTGGCCTTCATGGCCTATCCTGCGTTCAAGCGCTCGCCGCGTGATCGCGTGCCGCTGCTGGATTGGGGATTGGCTGCGGTTGCCGCCTTCTGCGGCGCCTATCTGTTTCTGTTCTTTGGTGATTTGGCTCAGCGTCCGGGCAGGCCCATCACCCAGGACGTGGTGGTCGGCGTCGTCGGCATTGTGCTGCTGCTGGAAGCCGCCCGTCGTGCGTTAGGGCCACCGCTGATGATCGTGGCCGGGGTGTTTATCGCCTATTCCTTGTTCGGGCCTTATATGCCAGGCATTCTTGCCCACCGTGGGGTCAGCCTGAACGGCTTGATCAACCACCAGTGGTTGGGCACGCAAGGGGTGTTTGGTATCGCGGTCGGCGTATCTACCAGTTTCGTTTTCCTGTTCGTACTGTTTGGCGCCTTGCTGGATAAAGCCGGGGCCGGTAACTATTTCATCAAAGTGGCCTTCTCGCTGCTGGGGCACTTCAAGGGCGGTCCGGCCAAGGCAGCGGTGGTGGCCTCGGGCATGACGGGACTGATTTCGGGCTCTTCGATTGCCAATACGGTCACCACCGGTACCTTTACCATCCCCATGATGAAACGCGTCGGCTTCAGCTCGGAGAAAGCGGGCGCGGTGGAAGTCGCTTCTTCGGTGAATGGCCAGATCATGCCGCCGGTCATGGGGGCTGCCGCCTTCCTGATGGTGGAGTATGTCGGCATTCCCTATGTGGAAGTCATCAAGCATGCGTTCCTGCCGGCCATCATTTCCTACATTGCGTTGATCTATATCGTTCACCTCGAGGCACTGAAGGCGAACATGACCGGTCTGCCGTCCAGCAACCCGGCACGCCCGTTGATCAACAAGGTGCTGGGCTTCCTGACCGGCCTGATTCTGATCATGGCTCTCTCGTTTGCGGTCTATTATGGCCTGGGGTGGCTGAAACCCCTGTTGGGTGATGCGACCCCATGGGTCGTCGCGGTGCTGCTGGCAGTGGCCTACGTGGGCCTGCTGAAAATCGGGGCGGGCTACCCTGAGCTGGAGATGGACGACCCCAACTCCAAGGTCGTCACGCTGCCTCAGACGCGTCCCACGGTCATGGTCGGGCTGCACTACATCCTGCCGGTCGTGGTGCTGGTCTGGTGCTTGATGGTCGAACGGCTCTCGCCGGGACTGTCTGCCTTCTGGGCAACCGTGTTCATGATCTTCATCATGCTCACCCAGCGTCCGATCATTGCCCTGTTCCGTGGTCGTAGCAAGATGGCCGCCGACATCAAGGAAGGTTTCCTTGATTTGTGGGATGGTCTGGTGGCCGGTGCCCGCAACATGATCGGGATCGGTATTGCCACGGCTACTGCCGGCATCGTGGTCGGTGCGGTATCCCAGACTGGCGTAGGCCTGGTGCTGGCCGACGTGGTCGAAGTGCTGTCGGGCGGGAATCTGATGATGATCCTGCTGCTGACGGCGCTGCTGAGCCTGATTCTGGGTATGGGTCTGCCGACCACCGCCAACTATATCGTGGTATCGGCGCTGATGGCCCCCGTCATCGTCCTGTTGGGCCAGCAGAACGGCTTGATCGTGCCGCTGATTGCCGTGCACCTGTTCGTGTTCTACTTCGGTATCATGGCCGACGTGACGCCCCCGGTGGGCCTGGCGTCGTTTGCGGCGGCGGCGGTGTCGGGGGGCGATCCTCTGCGGACGGGCTTCCAGGCGTTCTATTACAGCCTGCGCACGGCGGCGCTGCCGTTCCTGTTCATCTTCAATACCGACCTGCTGCTGATCGACGTTTCGTTCCTGCAGGGGATCGTGGTGTTCATCATCGCGACCATTGCCATGTTGATCTTCGCGGCGGGAACCCAAGGCTACATGCTGGTTCGCAGCCGCTGGTACGAGTCGCTGCTGCTGCTACTGGTTGCCTTTACCCTGTTCCGCCCCGGTTATTGGATGGACCGCATCCATGATCCGTACGAGTCGGTGCCGCCAGCACAGTTTGCAGAAGCGCTTGGGCAAGTCGAGGATGGCAGTAACCTGCGCGTGCAAATCGCGGGAGAAGACAACTTCGGCGACCCCATGACCACGTATATTCTGGTGCCCGTGCCGCGTGGCGACTCTGCTGAAGAACGCATGGAGCGTCTGGGCATGGAGCTGTGGGTAGACGGTGATCAGGCCACGGTCGATTTCGTGCAGTTCGGCGGTCTGGCACAGGATCTGGGCTTTGACTTCGATCAGGAAATCCTCGAGGTGCTGGCGCCCGTCGACCGCTGGGCAAAAGAGTGGATGTGGATTCCCGGATTCGTCCTCTTTGCCTTTGTCGTCATGCTGCAGCGCCGTCGTCGCGAGAAAGAGCGTGCGGCCATGGCCACCACCTGAGGAGACCACGATCATGTATCAGAAGATCCTGCTGCCGGTGGACCTGAACGAAGAAGCGTCATGGAAGAAGGCGCTGCCCACGGCAGTGACATTGTGCCAGACCTTTGGAGCATCGCTGCATATCGTGACGGTACTGCCAGAGTTCAAGATGCCCATGGTGGGGGCCTACTTTCCGAAAAATTTCTCGGAAAAAGCCCACTCGGCCATCAAGGAGGCGCAGCACACGTTCATCAAGGAGCAGGTGCCTGAAGGGATCAAGACCCAGAGCGTGATCGTCGATGGCTCGCCCTGGGAGGCCATCATCAAGGTCGGCAAGAAAATCGATGCCGACCTGATCGTGATGGCCTCGCATACCAAGCGCAAGTTCGTCGATTATGTGCTGGGCCCCAACGCCGAGCACGTCGTGCATCATGCCAAAGTGTCGGTCATGATCGTGCGCTAACCGCTCGCTTCGAAAGCACCCAAGCAACGCGCCAGGCATCTAGCCTGGCGCGTTTTTTTGCATATTACCCAGCGCTAACGCATCGAATTATTCGTTGGTAATGGACCCTCTTGAGGATTTTTTGTACGTGACTCCATGAAAGCGCTTCGCCCGGAAACAACTCAACTACATTAAAAGAGCATTAAGCCATTAACGTGGAATTAATGGTGTCATCACACAGGGTAAGCATTTGCCTGAGTGTTTGGTGCGACAACGCCACCTGGGGTAAATCACGGGAGTTACGCCATGAATGCAACAACAAAAACACAGCCAGTGGCAGGTGTGCCCAACGTCAAGATCACTATCAACAAGGTGGGCATGGACAGGCCACGAGCCTGGCTGGCCGCTGGTGTGGAAGATTTTCGTCGTGCGTCCGCCATCAGTCTGGCGTACGGACTGTTCTGGGTGGGCTTGAGTATTGCCATTACGGCTGGGGCCTTCACGCTGGGTTACTGGTACTGGCTGCTGCCCATGATTGCCGGGTTCATGTTCGTGGGGCCGTTAGTGGCCGTTGGGTCTTACGGTATCAGCCGTGCCCTTGAGCAGGGACGTGTCCCCAACCTGGGCGATGCGTTTGGCAGTTGGAAGCCCCATGCGGGTCAGTTGGCCATGATGGGCGTGATGATGATGATTTTCTTCCTCGCCTGGATTCGCTTGGCCACGCTGCTGTTCGCGCTATTCTTCGGTTTTGAAGTGCCGAGCCCCGCTACGCTGTATACCGCGCTGCTCACTACGCCCGAGGGGCTGGGAATGTTGGCCGTTGGCACAGTGGCAGGAGGAGTGCTTGCCTTTGGCGCGTTCGCGATCAGCGTGGTGGCCATTCCAACGCTGATGGATCAAGACCTGACCTTCATGGAAGGCATCGAAGCCAGCGTGCGCTGCGTGGCACGCAATTTCCGCCCGATGCTGCTGTGGGCCGCCATCCTGACCGGCTGTGTGCTGGTGGGTGTCATGACGTTCTATATCGGCTTGGCGCTGATTCTGCCCGTACTTGGGCATGCCAGCTGGCACGCCTACGAAGAGCTGGTGCGCTTTGAGCCCATCGAGCAGCTGAAGACCTGATGATACGTTGATGCAATGCCACCTCGGTAGGAGGATGTCATTCGCGACGGGCCAAACACATCGTAATTAGCCTGACCTGTGAATCGAGATGGCGTACCCTAGGCGCCATCTCTTTTTATTTTGTCCCTGTCGCAAGGCTTGATTCGCGTGGTGCGCTCAGGGCAATACGATACGAGGGCATAGTAGTGAAAGCGATGTTATTGGGGTGGATCATGCTGGCGTTCAGCATTCCTCATGCAGTGCTGGCAGAGACGACAAAGCCGCTGGAAGCGCCTGAAGGGCCTGTCATTCTCACGGTCGACGGTGGCATCGGAGCCACCAACGCAGAGCAACAGGCACAATTCGACCATGAGATGCTGCTGGCGTTGCCGCAGCACTCGTTTACCACCGGGACACCGTGGACAGAAGGCAAAAGCCACTACCGTGGGCCGTTGATGCGCACGTTGCTGGAGTTCCTGGAGAGCGAGGGAGATACCGTCAACGTTGCCGCGCTGAATGGTTACGAGGCGGAAATCCCGATCAGTGACTTTTACGACTACGATGTCATTCTCGCGCTGGAGCGCGATGATCAAGCCATCCCGATTCGTGAGTATGGCCCGCTATGGGTGCTTTACCCTTTCGATCATGACGAAGCACTGCTGAGCGAGCGCATGCGCTTCAGGGCAGTCTGGCAGGTAATGCATATCAATGTCCGCCAGTGAGTCTACGCCTCGGGCACCTCGCTTGCTGCGTTACCCTCGGCGTCTCAAGCTGCTGGCCATCATCACGGTGCTGCTGTTTGCCGCCGCACTGGTGGTGGCAGGGCTCTCCGCGTGGCGCCAGGACAACCTGACCCAGAGCTTGCGTGAAGATACGGCCTGGGTGGTCTATAAACTCGATCGCGATGCCGTTCAGCTATTGAATCATCTGCTGGCAGAAACGCGTACTTCGCTCTCTCCCACCGCTCAAGACGCGCTCAACCTGAGGTTCGAGCTGCTCTACAGCCGCATCACGCTGCTGCGAGAAGGCGAGGTGAGTTCGCTATTGCAGAGTATCAGTGCGGCGAGGGAGCTATTGGCGTCGATTCAACAGCAACTGGATCGGCTTGACCCCATGTTCGAGCCGTATGCCGTGCTGACCCCACTGCCCATCACGGAACTGGAAACAGAGCTGCAGGCCCTCACTCGCCTGACCGAACGTTTCGTGATTGCGATCAATGGCTATCTCGCCGAGTCGGCAACAGAAGAGCGCGCCTTGTTGAGCACGCTGTACAAGCTGCTCATTACGCTGCTGTTCGGAATGAGCGTGGCCGTCTTGCTGGTCATTGCGTTTTTGGTGCGTGAAATGCGGGAAAGCGCGGCCGCGCGCCGTGAACAGGAGCAGCTGGGCAAACAGCTTCAGGTGACCGCTCGCCAAGCGCAAGCGGCCAACCATGCCAAATCCGATTTCCTGGCCATGGTCAGCCATGAAATTCGTACGCCTCTGAACGGCGTGATCGGGATGAGCGAACTGCTGCGTGAGCCTGCCAGCCCTGCTCAGGTAGAAGATTACGCCCGAACGATCCACGAGAGCGCCAATCAGCTGCTGGCCATGATCAACGAGATTCTCGACTTCTCCAAGATCGAGGCAGGTCATTTGACGTTGGAAACGATCCCCACGGCGCTCACCCCCTTGGTGGAAGGCGTCATGGCACTGTTCGAACCCAGGGCTCAGGCCAAGGGCGTGCAGCTCTCGCTGGATATCGATGCGCTGGTGCCCGCCTGGGTCATGATCGATGCTGGTCGGCTGCGCCAGATTCTGCTCAATCTGATCGCCAACGCCATCAAGTTCACCGATCATGGCAGCGTCACCATCCGCGTCAGTTCTACCGTCAACGCACTGGTATTTGAAATCCGCGATACCGGGTGCGGCATTCACCCTGAACAGCAGGCATCCTTGTTCGAACCCTTTCAGCAGGCCGACGAGAGCGTCGCCAGGCGCTACGGGGGTACCGGGCTGGGGCTGGCGATTTGCAAGCGCTTGTGCGAAGCCATGCAGGGCCGCATGGGAGTGAACAGCGAGCCTGGTCAGGGCAGTACATTCTGGTGTGAGCTGCCTTTGGTCGAAGCAAGCCCGATCGATGCTCCCTTGCCCGTCGTTCCTTCCAAGGATTTTGCGGGGTTCTCGCTGCTGCTGGTAGAAGATAATGCCGTCAATCGGAAAGTGGCCGTGGGCTTGCTCTCGCGACTGGGGTGTGAAGTGGTGTGTGCCGAAAATGGCCATGAAGCGCTGAACATGGTCAAGCGTCAGCCAGTACACCTGGTGTTCATGGATATCCAGCTGCCCGATATGAGCGGCATCGAGGTAACGCGTCGACTGCGCCAACAGGCAGGCTGGTGTCAGCAGGTGCCCATCATCGCCATGACCGCGGGCGGTGCAGACGATGACCGTCAGCGCTGTCTGGCCGCCGGGATGAACGATTACATCACCAAGCCGCTATCGCTGCTGGCATTGAGCAATGTGCTGGCACTGCACCTGACCGAACAGCACGGGCAGCTTCTACCCAGCATGCCTGAGACACGGGAAGAGCATGATGACGCGTGCCTGCTGGACGAGACCGCACTGCAAACGCTGTTGGCCTCGTTGGGTAGCGAGAGTGTGACCCAACTGATTGTGCTTTATCACCAGCAAGTCAGCGACTATACCGCGCAGCTAGCCGGCTACTTCTCCCGTGAAGGGCACGTGGGCAGCGAACAGGCACTGCAAGTGAAGCGGCTTGCGCACCAGCTGCGCGGCGAGTCGTTGAGCATCGGAGCCGAGCGGTTGGCTGCCGAGGCCAAGAGCCTGGAGCTGATGGCCGATATGCCTGCGCCCGAAGGTGAGCAACTGATGCGTGCATTCAGCAGCGTACGCCACTGCGCAGGTCGTACTCATGCAGCGCTGGAGAAATGGCGTCGTGACCATCAACTCTACTGACAGCGGTATTCGTACGGCTGCAAGTCGCCATGCCGACCCCGCTCAGGCGGCCGCAGAGCTGGCTTCCCTACTGCACCACCCCAATGCGGGCTTTTTGCTGTTCTTTTGCAGCGCGGAGTATCCATTGGAGGCATTGGCAACGGCGTTTGGTGCGGCCTTTGGTGAGCTGCCCATCAGCGGTTGTACCACGGCAGGTGAGCTGACTCCGCAAGGTTACGAGCGAGGGTCCATTGTCGCCATATGTCTCGATCAGCGGTTTTTCGCCGTCGAAACGGCATTGATCGACGATCTCGAAGGTTTTGATCTCGCCGTGGCTCAGTCACTGGTCGACACCTTGCTGGATCATTGTCGGCAGCAGGCGGTGGCGCCTGTCAATGAACACAGCTTTGCGCTCACGCTGCTGGATGGCTTGTCGAGCCGAGAAGAGCAGGTGCTGGCCACGCTGGATGCCGCGCTGGGGCGCATTCCCAGCTTCGGAGGCTCGGCCGGTGACGACAATCACTTGTCCCATACCCATGTCTACGCGAATGGCCGCTTTCACACCCAGGCTGCCGTGGTGGTGATGATCAATACTCAGCTGCCGTTCGAGGTGTTTTCCACGCACCATTTGCGGCCCCTGGCGCACAAGCTGGTGGTGACGGCGGTCGACCATGAGCAGCGGCGGGTACATGAGCTGAATGGGTTGCCCGCGGCCCAGCTCTATGCCGAACTGGTAGGGCGTCCGGTGGCGGCACTGGACCCCGTGGTATTTGCCCAGCACCCGCTGGCCGTGCGGTTGGGAGGCCAGCACTACATTCGCTCCATCCAGCGCGTCAATGACGACGACAGCCTGAGTTTCTACTGTGCCGTTGAAAATGGCATCGTACTCACGGCCATGCAGCCAGCCCCCTTGTTGGAGAACCTGGCGACCATGCTGGCACGGGTGGAAGCTCGCCTGGGGGCACCAGTGGCCATTCTTGGTTGTGACTGTTTTTTGCGGCGCATGGCGCTCGAGTCGTTGGGCCAGCTGGCTCAGGCCTCGATGCTGCTGCGCCATGCCAACGTGGTCGGTTTCAATACCTATGGTGAGCAGCACCATGGCATGCATGTGAATCAGACGTTTACGGGGGTGGCCTTTGGCGCTCTTCCAGCCTCCTGAGCAACACGGTGAACAGCCGACTATGGCAACGCTGCAGGAGGAAAATCGCCGTTTGCGCAAAGTATGCCAAGCGTTGATGGAGCGCGTGGAGTCAGGCGGCAGTCCCAGCGGCGCCCCGTATGCCGCGTTCGAACGCTCGGTACTGCTGGCCGAGCAGGTGCGCGAGCGCACCGATGCCCTGCATCGCGCGCTGGATGAGCTTGGGCGCGTGAATGCTCGGCTGTTGGCGGCCAATGCGCAGGCCGAAGCCGCCAACCTCTCCAAGACCCGCTTTCTGGCGGCGGTCAGCCACGACTTGCTGCAGCCCTTGAACGCCGCACGGCTGTTTGCCAGCGCCTTGGAAACGCATACGTTGCCCGATGCCTCCCAGGCGTTGGTGGGGCATATCGGCCGCTCCTTGAAGGATGTCGAAGGCCTGCTGGGCACGCTGGTGGACATTTCAAGGCTGGACGCCGGGGTGCTCCACGCCGACAAGGCACCCTTTGCCGTGAGTACCCTGCTGGATGCGCTGGCCGAAGAGTATCGTCAGGTGGCTGCCGTGCGCGGCTTGTCGTTTCACTACGTGGCGTCTCGGGCCTGGGTGGACTCGGATCTGGCACTGCTGGCGCGAGTGGTGCGCAACTTCCTGAGTAACGCCGTGCGTTACACCGAACAGGGGCACCTGTTGTTGGGATGTCGGCGGCGAACCAACGGACTCGAGATCATGGTGGGAGATACGGGCACCGGTATTCCTGAAGCGCAGCGTCAGGCGATCTTTCTCGAATTTCGTCGTGCCAGCCAGCCTCAGGGAGACCACAGCCGCGGGCTCGGGCTGGGCCTGGCCATCGTCGACCGTATCAGTACCATGCTGGAACACCCGGTTGCGCTAATGTCGCGGCCCGGGCGTGGCTCCCTGTTCTCCATTCTTGTGCCCTATGCGGGAGCGGCCGGTGAAGCGTCTGCAAGCGGGGTGAACGCTGGTTGGTGGCATGAAGACCCTCTGCAGGGCTGCGTGGTGTGGGTGGTGGACGATGACCCGGCCATCCTCGCAGGCATGCAGGCGCTGCTCAGCGGTTGGGGTTGCCGCGTGCGTGCTGCCGCCACGGTGAGTGCGCTGGAGGCGGCCAGTGACGGGGAACGACCTGCGGTTCTGCTGGTGGATTATCATCTGGGAGAGCATCGCGAAAATGGTATCGATCTGGCCGCGCGACTGCGGCGGCGTTATCCCGGCCTGGCGACCGTCGTCATTACCGCCAACCACGAAGCCGCGGTCAAGCGCGCCTCTCGGGAAGCAGGCCTGCACTACTTGCTGAAGCCTCTCAAGCCCCTGCGGCTCAAGATGCTGCTGGGAACGCTACTGGAGAACCATCCGCCAGGATAGGGCGCGTTGGCTCAAGGGGAGGGTTTGCCCGACAGGCTGGCCGTACGCTGGGCAATATGGCTGCTCAGATCCTCTTCGCTGGCCAGCACGATGGCGTGCACGCGGCTGGACGCGCCCAGTTTGCGCAGGATGGCGGAAACATGGGTCTTGACGGTGGTTTCGGCAATCGTCAGTTCACGCGCGATCTGCTTGTTCGACATACCCTGGCTCATGCAGCTCAATACATCCAACTGCTTGTCGGTCAAGCGCGGTAGGCGCCCGGGTCGTTCGACGTCCTGGAGGGCGGCCGACGAGGATACGCTGGCCGCGGCAGGAGCACGTTGGGCAGGAGGGCGGCGCATGATATCGGCAGGCAGATACAGCTGGCCCTGGAGTATCTGCTCCAGCGCCGACAATAGCTGCTCGCCGGGTGTGGACTTGGGGATATAGCCCACTGCGCCCTGGGTGATGGCATCCAGCACCAGTTGGCGCTCCTGATGCGCCGAGACGATGGCCACCGGCAGCCAGGGAAAGGCGCTGCGCAACGTTTTCAACCCTTCCAGGCCGTCGGCATCCGGCAGGCTCAAGTCCAGTAGCAGCAAATCCAGCGTGTCGTGTGCCTCGATATGCGCCATGGCTGCCGCCAGGCTGTCAGCCTCCAACAGCCGCGTGTCGGCCAGCCCGCCGCGGATGACCGCTTGAAGCGCGTCGCGAAACAGCGGGTGGTCATCGGCCACTAGTAGCGAATACATGGCATCTCCTACCAAGGAATGAGGGTGCATCCTGCCATTGGGCGATATCGGGATTGCCTTCGGTGACCAACACTGAACAGGCACCTTTTAATAATCATAATACTCAGGAGCAGCACCATGATCTACGCCAACCCAGGTGAATCGGGCTCAGTCGTGTCGTTCGAAAAACGCTATGGCAACTACATCGGCGGTGAGTTCGTACCTCCGGTGAAGGGCCAATACTTCGACAACATTAGCCCAGTCAATGGCAAAGTGTTCTGTGAAATTCCCCGCTCCAGCGCCGAAGACATCGAAAAAGCGCTGGATGCCGCCCATAAAGCCGCTTCGGCGTGGGGCAAGACCTCGGTACAAGAGCGCAGCAACATTCTGCTCAAAATCGCCGACCGTCTCGAGCAAAACCTCGAAATGCTGGCCGTGGCCGAAACGTGGGATAACGGCAAAGCGGTGCGTGAAACCCTCAATGCGGACATTCCGCTGGCTGTTGACCACTTCCGCTACTTTGCAGGCTGCCTGCGCTCCCAAGAGGGCACCGCCGCTGATATTGATGCCAACACGGTGGCGTACCACTTCCACGAGCCGTTGGGCGTGGTAGGGCAAATTATTCCGTGGAACTTCCCGATTCTGATGGCGGCTTGGAAACTAGGCCCGGCGCTGGCAGCGGGTAACTGCGTGGTGCTGAAGCCTGCCGAACAAACCCCAGCGTCAATTTTGAAAGTGGTAGAAGTGATCGGCGATCTGTTGCCTCCAGGCGTGCTGAACATCGTTAATGGCTTTGGCGCAGAGGCAGGCCAAGCGCTGGCTACCAGTAAACGCATCGCTAAGATCGCCTTTACCGGCTCGACGCCGGTGGGCTCACATATTTTGAAGTGCGCGGCAGAGAATATTATTCCTTCCACGGTGGAGCTAGGCGGCAAATCTCCGAATATCTACTTTGCCGATATTATGAACGCCGAGCCGACGTTCATCGACAAAGCGGTAGAGGGGCTGGTGCTGGCCTTCTTTAACCAGGGCGAAGTGTGCACCTGCCCGTCGCGGGCGCTGATTCAAGAGAGCATGTACGACGAGTTCATGGCGAAAGTCATTGAGCGCACCAAGACCATCAAACGGGGTAACCCGCTGGATACCGACGTCCAGGTGGGCGCTCAGGCATCCCAAGAGCAGTTTGATAAGATCATGTCGTACATGGATATCGCTCGGGATGAAGGCGCTGAATTCCTTACCGGTGGTGACAAAGAAACGCTGGATGACAGCATCAACAGTGGTTACTACATTCAGCCCACGCTGTTGAAAGGTAATAACCAGATGCGCGTGTTCCAGGAGGAGATCTTCGGCCCAGTGGTGGCGGTGACCACCTTCAAAGATGAGGAAGAAGCGCTGGCGATTGCCAATGACACCGAGTTTGGCTTGGGCGCGGGCGTTTGGAGCCGCGATATTAACGTGGCCTTCCGCATGGGGCGTGGCATTCAAGCGGGTCGCGTCTGGACAAACTGCTATCACCAGTACCCCGCCCACGTAGCCTTCGGTGGCTACAAGAAGTCAGGCGTTGGTCGTGAAACCCATAAAATGGCGCTTGGACATTACCAGCAAACCAAAAGCCTGCTGGTCAGCTACGATATCAACCCGCTTGGGTTCTTCTAAACGCTTGTTATGTCGTCCCATCGCCCGGCCTAGGCCGGGCGATGCTGCACATCCTCTGGCGCTAACTCTACGGATAAGAGCAGCTTAGAACTGCCGTTAACCATTATTAGGAGTCGCATCATGGATAATACAATGCGGGCGGCCGTCGTGCGCGAGTTCGGACAGCCGTTAGTCATAGAAGAAGTCGATGTTCCACGCCCAAAGCAGGGGGAGGTATTGATGAAGGTGGCGGCCTCGGGGGTCTGCCATACGGATCTACACGCAGCGCACGGCGACTGGCCAGTCAAACCTTCACCTCCCTTTATTCCAGGGCATGAAGGCGTTGGGCATGTTGTGGCGGTCGGGGCCGGTGTCTCCCATGTCAAAGAGGGCGACCGTATTGGTGTTCCTTGGCTCTATTCGGCCTGCGGTTTTTGCGAACACTGCTTAGGCGGCTGGGAAACCTTATGTGAGTCCCAGCAAAATACCGGTTACAGCGTTAATGGTGGGTTTGCCGACTATACCTTGGCCGATGCGGGGTATGTGGGGCGGCTGCCGGATAACGTTGGCTTTGTCGAGCTGGCTCCGGTGCTGTGTGCCGGCGTAACGGTTTATAAAGGTTTAAAAATGACCGATACCCGCCCCGGCCAATGGGTGGTGATTTCGGGCATTGGTGGCCTTGGCCATATGGCAGTGCAGTATGCCAAAGCCATGGGGCTTAACGTGGCGGCTGTCGATATTGATGACGGCAAGCTGGCGCTGGCTGAGCGCTTGGGCGCGACGGTTACGGTAAACGCCATGAAAACCGACCCCGCGGCATACCTTAAAAAGACCATTGGCGGTGCCCATGGTGCGCTGGTCACCGCAGTGTCGCCGAAGGCCTTCGATCAGGCGCAAAATATGCTGCGCCGTGGCGGTACGCTGGTACTTAATGGCTTACCGCCAGGGGATTTTCCACTGCCCATCTTTAGTACCGTGCTCAATGGGATCACTATTCGTGGCTCGATTGTCGGTACGCGTAGCGACCTTCAGGAAGCGCTCGATTTTGCGGCGGAAGGTAAAGTGGAAGCCACCGTCGCAACGGATACACTGGACAATATCAACGATGTTTTTCAGCGCATGATAGACGGTAAAATCGAAGGGCGTATTGTGCTAGACATGGCGGGTTAAACGCCCAGCGCGCATAAAAAATCCCGGCCGCGTGGCCGGGATTCTTCGTTTTACGCGTTGTACGTAAAGCGCTACTTACATCTGCGCATCTTCAGGTGGTTCGCCGATGGTGCCTGGCATAGCCTGCACATGGCCCATCTGCTCCCCGGCCAGGGTCAGGAAGTGCAGGTGGCGTTCGTATTCGGCCACCAGATCGCCAATCACCTGGCCACGGGTGTAGCCGTTGAGATCTTTATCCTGGCCGCCTTCGGCCAGATAGACATCCAGGCGCACATAGAAGTCATCGTCTGCCGGGATGAAGCTCGGGGTGCGCATGCGGTGCGGGCAGACCTGATAGACAAAGCTGGTGGCTTCGCCAAAGTCGACCTGCAGCGTCAAGGTGGGCAGCGACTCCCCTTCCACCTGCTCTTCGGTCACGTTGGCGGTTTGGCCACGGCTTTCGAGCTCCTGGGCAAACTGGGTCATGGCGGGACGGATCGCGTGCTCGATGGTGGCCGCTGCCCCGGCACGGTTGGAGGTATCCAGCGCACGGTCCAGGCGCTCGCGCCAATCGCCGCCAGGCGCACTACCTGCAATCATGCGGCGTGCATCGGCCTTGCTGCCTTCCAGCCTCAAGGCTTTGTAGGTGCCTACCATGATGGCAAAAATCACCACCGAGAACGGCAGGGCGGTGATCACCACGGCGCTTTGCAGTGCGTTCAGTCCGCCTGCCATCAGCAGTGCCACGGTAATCAGGCCGATCACGGCCGACCAGAAAATGCGCAGCTTCACCGGGGCATCATGGTTCACGTCGCTCAGAATCGAGGTGAAGTTGGCCAGTACCAAAGCGCCGGAGTCGGCGGAAGTAATGAAGAACACAATGCCCAGCACGGTGACCACAGCGGCGGTGATACCGACGTAGGGGTAGTACTCCAGCAGCGTGTAGAGGGTGGTTTGCGGCGAGCTCAACGCCTGTTCGCCCAGCTCGACGACGCCTTGATTGGCGACCAGCTCGATACCGCTGTTACCGAAAATGGACATCCACACCATCATGAACGACAGCGGAATGAACAGCGCACCGGCGACGAATTGGCGAATGGTGCGGCCACGAGAAATACGCGCCAGGAACAGGCCCACGAAAGGCGTCCAGGCAATCCACCAGCCCCAGAAGAAAATGGTCCACCACATTTTCCACTCCTGGGCGCCTTCGTCGGCAAACGCGTAGGTATCGAAGCTGGCAGCAACAAACCCGGAGAGATAGTCACCGGCGTTGTTCACCACCTTGTCGAGCAGGGTCAGGGTATCGCCGGAAAACAGCACGAACAGCATCAGCGCCAGCGCCAATAGCATGTTGAACTCGGAGAGGCGGCGAATGCCCTTCTCGACCCCGGTCACCACGGAAATGGTGGCCAGCACCACGACCAGACCAATCAGAATGATCTGTACCGTCAACGTCTCGGGAACGTCGAACATGTAGTTGAGGCCGTAATTGAGCTGCAGAACGCCAATCCCAAGACTGGTGGCGATACCGAACACGGTAGAAATCACCGCCGTAATATCGACCGCGTTACCAATCGGGCCGTGAATGCGCTTGCCCAGCAGTGGGTAAAGCGCGCTACGAATAGCCAGCGGCAAGCGATGGCGGTAGCTGAAATAAGCCAGCGCCATGCCCGTCAGCACGTACAGTCCCCAACCGGAAAGCCCCCAGTGCAGGTAAGTCTGAACGACAGCGTTGCGCATGGCCTCTTGGCTTTCAGGCGTCAGGTCCGGCGGGGCCAGGTAGTGGGCCACCGGCTCTGCCACGCTGAAAAACAACAGGTCAATGCCAATGCCGGCGGCAAACAGCATGGCGGACCAGGAGAGCAGCGAGAACTCCGGGCGTGAATGGTCCGGGCCCAGGCGTATGCTGCCGAAGCGCGACATGCCGATCAGTACCACGAACACCAGGTAGGCGACGATGGCGAGCATGTAGTACCAGCCGAAGGTGGTGCTGACCCAGGCCAGGCCCGCGTCGAAAAAAGCGCCTGCCTGCTCGGTAAACAGCATGGTCATCACCAGAAAGATGAGTATACCGGCGACGCTGCCGTGGAAAACCACGGGGTTGAGTCGATCCCGCGAGGGGAGGGTCGAGTTGTCTTTCGCCATGGAGGCGGACTCCTGTTGTTAAGACAAGGGAAGAATTATTTTTGAATGAACGTTCAAATAAAATACGCGCTTTGCTACGCCAGTTCAAGTGACGAGCCAACCACGTAAAATGTTGAAACAGGAGTATAGATAGCCCTGCGCCCAGCAGAGCTGGGCGCAGGGTAGCAGGACGAACGTTAAATCAACGCTTATTCAGCATTGGCCTGATCACCGTGGCGGCCACCACGCTTGCCGTGCTCCTGACGGTATTCGGCGTGCACCTCGTGCATGGCATCCCGCAGTGCCTGCTGCTCTTCATCTGACAGAATGTCTGCAACGCGGGCCTGATGCTCCTCACGCAGCGCCATGACCGCTTCACGATGCTCGGCATGGGCCTGATTCAGTGCGGTTTGCTGCTCTTCGCTCAGCTCGGCGCGCTGGTAAACTTCCTGGCGGCGCTCTTCCATGCGCTCGTGCATGGCTTCACGTTCCATGCCACGGTGCTCATGTTGCTCGGCCTGTGCGGTGAACGCCAGGGGCATCAGGGCAATGGCCAGAAAGGCAGGAGCAAAACGTTGGCTAAGAGACATTTTCATGGCATACCTCATGGGTCATTAATGGGCTAATGTTGACCATGGCAGTATCCAGGGGCTTGGTGTAAATCGGTTGCAGGAAGTGTGCAACAACCGTGGTCTTATGCGGAGGGGCAAGGATCACGCCACAGGGTGAGGGGCACAGGAAACAGGAGAACACCATGCCAGAACTTGGATTCATTGGCCGCTATGCGCGCCTGGGCGCGCTGGTAGCGCTGCTCAGTGGCTGTGGCGCCACCCATCAGGCCAGCCAGGGTGAACCGGCCATCGCACGCCAGGGCCTGCGGGAGGCGCTGCCGTTCACGGCGCTGGTCCAGCAGCGCTATACCCCGGACGACTGGCCCGAGCCGCTGGTGGCCGATGTGCTGCTCCCCCGCACCGAGGGCGCGGGCCTGCGTCCAGCCGCCCTGCTGGTGCATGGGGGCGGTTGGCGTAACCGCAGCCGTGACGACATGGCAGGCATTGCCCGGCAGCTGGCTGAACAGGGCTACGTCACCGTCAATATCGAACACCGCTTCGTACCGGAATATCGTTTCCCCGCCCAGCTGCACGACTTGCAGCAGGCCATGGCCTGGCTGCATCGCCATGCCGACGAGTGGCAAGTGGATACGAACCGCATTGTCGGCGTGGGCTTTTCCTCAGGGGCTCACCTGGTGAGCCTGTTGGCGCTGGCGGGCAGTGAAGGCCCCCTGGCAGACCCCTACGGCGGCGAGCATGCCCGGCTTGCTGCGGTGCTGGCCGGCGGTTTGCCCAGCGACTTGCTGAAGTTCAACGATGGGCGGCTGGTGGTGGACTTCATTGGTGGTACGCGCGCAGAGAAGCGTGACGCGTATGCCCTGGCATCGCCCGCGCGGCAAATCACTTCTCAAGCACCGCCGTTCTTCTTGTTTCACGGCCGCTGGGATCGGCTCGTGCCCGTCGATCACGCCACCGATTTTTATGCCGCGCTTCAGGCGCAAGGTACGCCCAGCGAGCTGTATCTTCAGCGTGGCCGAGGCCATTTCGCCAGCTTCCTGCTGCGTGGCAGTGCCATCGAGGCAGGTATCGCGTTTCTGAATCAGCAGGTTCAGCCGGAGGGCAGGCGCGGGAACTAGATGTCAGAGGGTTGTGTGAGGGCCGAACTGACGGGGCCAGTGCGTCTTGCGCTTGGCCCGTTTTTTATTTGACGCCCCACCTGGCGAAAGCAAAAATTAAAACGGTTGACTTAAACTCAGCGGCTGCGTTATTCCATGGAGAGCCTGTGCGGTAGAAAAACATGTAGAAAGCTAATAAAAACAATGGCCCCTTCATGAAAGGGCCCCAACGAAGAGAATGTGCATGTCAAATGATCACTTCTATGACAGCGCGCCGTGGGCACATCTTTATGGCACCAACCATCACGCGATAGGTGACCAGCCGCAGCCGCGCTTTGCCAGTATTCCCGCGATGGTCACTACGGCAGCCCAGCAGTTTGGCTCCCACACCGCGTTCACCACCTGCATGCCCAACGGCATGAATGGCACGCTTGCTTATCGGCAAACGGATACTCTCTCCGATGCGTTTGCGGTTTACCTGCGTGACACCCTGGGGCTTGCCAAAGGCGACCGCGTTGCGGTGCAAATGCCCAACTGTCTCGCGCTTCCGGTGGCCATTTTCGGCGTTTTGAAAGCGGGCTGTGTGCTGGTGAACGTCAATCCGCTCTATACGCGTCGAGAAATGGAGCATCAGTTCAACGATGCTGGCGTCAAGACGCTTGTCATCATGGATATGTTTGCCGACAAGCTGGAGGACGTGCTCCCCAACACTGGCATTCAGCACGTCGTACTCACTTCGCTTTCGCAATGGTTTTCACCAGTCGTGCGCACGGTATTGGATGCCGTACTGAAATATTGGAACAAAGCCATCCCCCAACACTCGCTGAACGCCGTGACGCTGAGCCAGGCCATTCAAACGGGCAGTGCACGGCAAGCCGAACAAGGCATTGACGTGGCGCGCTACTGGCAGGCTATCGCGCGTGAAGACACCGCGCTGTTGCAGTACACCGGCGGCACCACCGGGGTCAGTAAAGGCGCAGAGCTGACGCACGGCAATCTGCTGAGCAATTTAGAACAGGTCGATCTGGTGGTTGGCAGCCACATAGAGGTTGGCAAAGAGTGCGTTCTCACCGCGCTGCCCATCTACCATATTTTCGCGTTCACGGTGAACCTGCTGGCGTTCTACAGCAAAGGGGCGCACAACGTCCTCGTGCCCAGCCCGCGGCCTATTCAGAACTGCCAGCGCGCTTTTGATAACTACCCGATCTCCTGGATTGCAGGCGTCAATACGCTGTTCAACGCGCTGCTCAACGAAGAGTGGTTCACCGTGTACCCGCCTAAAAACATGAAAGTGGCGATGGCGGGCGGCACCGCGCTACATAAATCCGTCGCTGAGCGCTGGCGCGCGGTGGTCGGCACACCGATTGCCGAAGGCTACGGGCTAACAGAAAGCTCTCCGGTGATCTGCTTCAACCCGATTGGGCATGAGCGTGCTAACAGCATCGGCATTCCCGCGCCGTTTACTCAGGTGCGCATCGTCGATGAACAGGGCGTGACGGTTGCCCCGGGCGAGCCTGGCGAGATTATCGCGCGCGGCCCACAAATCATGAAAGGTTACTGGAACAACCCGGAAGAGACTGCCAAAACGCTGAAAGGTGGCTGGCTTTACACCGGCGATGTGGGAACCATGTCAGAGGATGGTCACTTTCAAATCGTCGACCGTAAAAAAGATATGATTCTGGTCAGCGGATTTAACGTTTACCCCAACGAAGTAGAAGACAGCATTGCGCGCTTACCTCAAGTGCAAGAGTCCGCCGTCATTGGTGTCCCCGACGATCAGACAGGCGAAGCGGTTCACGCCTACGTCGTGCTGCGTGAACAGGGGCTAAGCGCCAAGGACGTTATCCGGCACTGTAAAACAGAGCTTGCCGCCTACAAGGTTCCCAAAAAAGTGGTGTTCTGGGATGAGCTGCCCAAAACCCCTGTTGGCAAGGTGCTGCGCAAAGAAGTGCGTGCCATCGTGCAGGGCAGTCACGCCGAGACTAAACAACAATAACCGCAAACAGCGGCAGGCTACGGAGTTACAGCACTATGCTAAGCCCATTGGAAGAAAGCTTACTGTCGATCATGATGGTGATCATCATGTTCGGCATGGGGGCATCGCTCACCTTCAAGGACTTCAAACTCTCCATGCGCCACCCCCAGGCCATTGGGGTTGGCTTCTCATCGCAGTATCTGCTGATGCCTTTTATCGCCTTTGCCCTGGCGCGCCTTCTCGACCTGTCGGTTGAACATACCGTGGGGCTAGTGCTGATGGGGTGCATGCCGGGCGGTACGACCTCCAATATTTTTGCCTACTTCTCACGCAGCCTGCTCAGCCTCAGCATCATGATGACCATCTGCTCCACGCTGGCGGGCTTTGTTCTGGTGCCGCTGTGGATGGCGTTTTATACCCAGGGGATTGATGACGCCTTCCGCATACCGCCCGACCAAATTGGCCGCTTGCTGTTCGTACTGCTGATTCCAACGCTGTTGGGCATGTGGATACGCCGTAAAAATGCCAACCTTGGCGCGGTCATTGAGCTGGTAGGTGGCGTGTTGGGGGCTATCGTGATCGTGTTCCTGGTGGTGACGTGGGCACCGCGCAACTGGCGCTTGCTGATGGAGACCAGCTGGCAGGTATATGCAGCGGTGATTCTGCTCGGTTTGGTGGGTTTTCTGTTCGGTTATTTATTCTCCCGCGTGCTCAAACTCAACCCGCAAAAAGCCCGCACGGTCTCTCTTGAAACGGGGATTCAAAACGGCCCGCTGGCCGCATTGATCGTCATCATGACGTTCAGTGGCGAAACACAGCAGCTGATTCTGCTCATACCCGTCATGTATTCGCTGTTTATCGTGCTGAATTCCACGGCCGTAGCGGTGTTTTACCGCAAGCTAACGAAAAAGGAGGAATTGGCCCGCGATCAAGCCAAGGTCGAACCTTCGTAGGTCGGTCGGAAGGTTCAGCCGGAGGGCAGGCGCGGGGACTAGACTTTAGTTGGTTTTGATCCCCGTGCAAGGTTGATGACAGTTTCGTGGGATAGCGTTGTTCTCTACAGGCAGCCGCCTGATTCTAATAACACGCACAACAAGAGACATCGCTATGCTCAAGCAACCTGTCAGCTCGTTTCCTCGCGCACTCAAATCCCTGCTGGTGGGCGCCACCGTCACGGTAGCGTCACTGGCCATGGTGCTGCCTGCTGCGGCAGACAGCTACCCGGAACGCCCGCTCAACATGGTCGTCGGGTTTGGTACCGGCGGCAGCGCCGATCGGTTGGCCCGCTTGATGTCGGGATACATCTCCGAAGAGATTGGCGTACCCATTCAAGTCACCAACCGCCCCGGGGCGGGTACTCAGGTCGCTTCCAACTACGTGCTGAACGTACCGGACGACGCCTACACCGTTTATGCCTCCACCTTCGCCCCTTACCTGACCAACTCGATTCTGACGGGTGGGGCCAATTTCAGCGTGGATGACTTCTCTTACATCAATTTTCAGTGGTTCGACCTCGACCTGATCGCAGCCAACAAGGACAGCGGTTACGACGACCTGCCTTCGCTTTTGGAGGCGATTCGTGAGCAGCGCGGCCAGGTGCGCGGTGCCGTGGTACAAAGCTCGGCGGGCCACCTGATGGTGCGGTTGCTGCTGGAAGAAGCGGGCATCCCCCAGGAAAACCTCAACCTGGTGACCTACAACAGCGGTGGTGAAGCGCGTTCGGCGGTGGCCGGTGGTCAGGTGGATTTCGTCTCCATCAGTGCACAGGGCAGCGAAGGTATTCGTGAGTTCCTGACGCCGCTGGCCATCGTCAACGACGAGCGTATCGAGCAGTGGGATGCGCCGACCATCAATGAGGCCCTTGCTCCCATGGAGCTGGAAGTGCCTGTGCTGCAAGGCTCCATGCGCGGCTTCGCGGTGACCAGCGAAGTCGAGCGCCAGCATCCGGGCCGTTACGAAGCCCTCGCGGATGCCATCCAGAACGCGCTAGCGCGCAAGGACGTGCAAGAGCATCTGGAGCGCAATGAAATGGGCGGCGTATGGGTAGGCCCCGAGCGTTCCAATGAGCTGATGCGCGAAAACTACGACGTGTTCGAGAAGTACGCCCACCTGCTCAACTGATCACCCCATCGTCTGACGATCCTGTAGTGGCAGGCACCCTCAAGGGGTGCCTGCTAGGAGTTTACCCATGACGGCACAAAAACGTGACTATGGGGACGCGCTTGTCCTCATCGGTCTGGCGAGCTTTACGCTGTGGTATCTGATGGATGCCATTCGCGTCTCCGCGACCCCCCAGAATTTACTGCTGATTCTTCCCATGGCGCTGCTGGTACTGGCGCTGATTGCCCTGGAGGTGGTACTGCGCCTGAAGAAAGGCACGCTGCTGACCCAGAACCAGCAAGAGGAACCCCTGCTGCGTACGCTGCCGGTGGTGGGCCTGTTTGCCGCCTACGTGATGTCGTTGGAAACCCTGGGTTTCGACCTGGCGACGGTGGCGTTCATCGCGTCTTTTCTGATTCTCAAGGGTGAGCGCAACTGGCTGGCGTTGTTCGGTTTCAGCGCGCTGTTTGGCCTTGGTGCAGCGTTCTTCTTTTCGCGCATGCTGCCTTATCCCATGACGCTGCTGCTGATCCCCAACTGAACGCATCGAAGGAGGCAACATGATTGATTTTGGTGCCGTCGAGCAGAGTATGAACCTGCTCTTTTCCAGCGCAGGGCCCTGGTTGGTAGTGGTTCCCGGTATCGTGCTGGGGCTGATTTTTGGGGCAACGCCGGGCCTGCAGATCTCCATGGCCATGGCGATCTTCTTGCCCATGACCATGTACATGGACTTCATTCAGGCCATGCTGTTCTTGACGGCGATTTTTACCGGCGGCTCGTTTGGCGCAGGGATCCCGGCCATCCTGATGAACATTCCCGGCACTTCCTCGGCCATTGCCACGGCCTTCGATGGCTACCCGATGGCGCGACGCGGGCAGCACAATCAGGCGCTGGGGGTGGCGTTGGCCGCCTCGGTGGTCGGCTCGCTGATGGGCTACGTGGTGCTGTTTTTTATGATCCAGCCGCTCTCCTACATGGTGCTGCGCCTGGGGCCCGCCGAGATGTTCGTGGTGATCCTCTGGGGCATGACGCTGATCGCCAGCCTCAAGGGTGAGCAGGTGCTCAAAGGCCTGGTGGCCGGTTTCGTGGGGCTGCTGGTGGGCACCATCGGGTTCAACGAAATTGGCCTGGCCCGTGGCACCATGGGGCAAACCTACCTGCTGGATGGGGTGCCGGTGATTCCTGCCATGATGGGCATGTTTGCAGCGTCCGAGCTGTTCAAGCTGGCCAACAAGGGGTTCATCGTCGAGTCGGCGGATGCGCGCAAGGTACGTGCCAGCGAAATTTTTCAGGGCTGCAAGATGGCGCTGCGTCATCCTGTGGTGATGATTCGCGGTGGCTTGATCGGTGTGCTGGTGGGCGCGGTGCCCGGTGTCGGGTCATCGGTTTCCAATCTGCTCTCCTACATCGAGACCAAGCGGCGGGATAAAGACCCGGACTCCTACGGCAAGGGCAACCCCAAAGGGGTCGTCGCGTCCGAGGCCGCCAACAGCAGCTCGGAGGGTGGCTCCATGGCGACCCTGCTGGCGCTGGGCATTCCTGGCGGTGGGGCAACGGCGGTGATGCTGGCTGCGTTTGCCATGCACAACATTACCGGTGGCCCGCAGTTCATCCGCCAGCAAACGGACGTGGTCTACGCGATCATCTTTGCCAACTTCGCCCAGGTATTCTTGCTGGTCATCGTGGGGATTTTGTTCATTCCGCTGCTGGCCAACATCGTCAAGGTGCCCATGCGCTATCTGATTCCTTCCGTGCTGGTATTGGCGGTCATGGGGTCGTTCGGGCTCACCGGCAACATGACCGGGCCTGCCACGGTGCTGGTGTTTGCCGTGATCGGCTGGATCTTCCGCCACTACGGTTACTCGGTGCCTGCGGCGGTCATTGGCATGCTGCTGGGGGCTCTGGCGGAGAAGTCGCTGCTGCACTCCTACCAGATCAGTGGCGGGGACATCACCTACGTGCTGGAGCGGCCTGCGACCCTGGCCATCCTGGCGCTGCTGTTGATTTCGCTGTTTGGCCAGCCGCTGGTCAAGCGCTTTCAGGCACGCCGCGTGGCGGCAAAAGCGTAGCGCAGCAACGGGGGAGCGGGTGAAGAAAACGCTGAAAACCATTGGTTTGGGATGTTTGGGTGGCCTGGTGGCCACCCTTTTTTCGCTGCCGCTGGCGTGGATGCTAGGGGCGCTGTTCATGGTCATGGGCGTTTCGCTGGCAGGCGTTCGCACCGGGGTAGACAAGCGCTTGCATCGCGTGGCCATTGCCCTACTGGGACTGTTCATCGGCAGTCGTATCCACGCGGACGAGCTGGTGAGCCTGGTGCAGTGGTACCCCAGCGTGCTGGCCATGCTGGTCTACATGGTGCTGATGCTGGCAGGAGGGTACTGGATCTTTGCTCGTGCCCGCGTCGGCAGCCTGAACGCCATGTTCTGTGCCTATCCAGGCAGCATGAACTCGGCCTTGGTGCTGGCCGAGCGTGCCCATGGTGACCTGCGCTGGATCGCCATTTCTCACTCGCTGAGGCTGGTCACCGTGGTATCGGGCGCAGCGCTGCTGGCCAGCCTGTTCGTCGACAGCGTGGCCTTGCCGCCCTCTGCCGAGCCGCTGTCGCTCATGGGGGTGCTGCCACTGCTGCTGGCTCCTGCTTGCTGGTGGCTGGGTCGCCTGATCCGCTTGCCGCTACCGGAGTTTCTGGGGCCGATGGCGGCAGGCGCCTTGATTGCCAATGTGGGCGTAGCCTACACGCTGCCCAATGAAATCCTGCTGGTGACCTTTCTGGTGCTGGGATCTTCTGTGGGCTCGCGTTTTTCAGGCACCCACTGGAAACAGGTGGTGCGGGTAGGGCGGTTCGGCATGCTGTATGCGCTCTTTGCGCTGGTGGTGGCCGCGTTGATGGCCTGGCTGGTGGCCAGCGTCACGTCATTGCCGTTCGTGGCGGTGATGCTGGCGCTGATACCGGGGGGCGTCGGGGAGATGGCGGTCATCGCCATGGTCATGGGGATCGACCCGGTTTACGTGGTCTCTCACCATATTCTGCGGCTGCTGCTGCTGATCTTCATGACGCCGCTGATGATCCGCCTGACGACGCTGGCAGCACCGGAAACGCCACCGTGACTTCCAGCCCGCCCTGAGGGCGATTGCGCACGGCAAGCTGGGCGCCGTGGGTAGTGGCCACCTGTTCGACGATGGCCAGGCCAAGGCCGCTGCCCGGTGCATGGGCGTTATCGCGGAAAAACCGTTCGGTGAGCTGCGGCAGCCGGGCGGGGTCCACCCCCACGCCGTCATCGTGCACGCTGAGTCGTACCGTATCGGCGTCATGGGTGAGGCCAATGGTAATGGTGCCCTGGTAAGGGAGCGCGCCGCCCGCGTGGAGGCTGGCGTTATCGATCAGGTTGATCACCAGCCACTGCAGCAAAATGGGGTCGCCATGGATGGAGGGCAGGGCCTCGGGCTGCTCGAAGGCCAGCTCCTGGCCCTTTTGGTAAATGCCGGTGGCGACCTGCTGGCAAGCCTGCTGGCATAGCGCGATCAGGTCGATGGTCTGCAGCTGGGTGAGTTCGAACAGCTCACTGCGGGTCTTGGCGTATTTCAGCAGCTGTTGCACGGTGTGCCCGGCATGCTCGGCAATGCGCTGAATCTCCAGCAGGTTGGCCCTGTTGGCGGGTGATTGCTCGCTCTTCAGGGTCATTTCCGTGAGTGCCCGAATCTCTGAAATGGGCGTGCGTAGCTGGTGGGAAACGTCGGCGTTGAGCTGTTGGGTGCTGGTAATGCTGCTTTGCATGCGTTGCATCAGGGAATTGATGCTTTGCGTCAGGGGACGTATTTCCCTGGGCACGCTGTCGCGAATGGGCTGCAGATCGTGGGGCGAGCGCTGGCGCAGTGCGTGGCTGATGGCGTTCAAGGGGGCAAGGCCACGGTGGATGGCGAGGAGCGCCAGCGTGATCGCCAGCAGCCCGGTCACCGCCGTGAGCCCGGCCAGGGTGACCATGAAGTCGTGGGTCAATGAGTGACGGGTCTCTTTTGATTCCGCCACGATGACTTCGATGTCCACGACATCACGCCCGCGGCGAAAAGGGAAGGTCAAGGCCACGGCCCGCAGCTCGTTGCCTGCGTAAGCCACGTCGTAAAACAGCGGCGCTTCGAGGGAGTCGGGCGGATCGCCCAGCCCTTGAAAACCGGCAATCATGCCCCCCTGGGCCTCCCGGATACGGTAGAAGATCTTGCCCTCCCCACGACTGCCCAGCGTGCTGATGCTGAAGTAGTGCATGTTGATGCGTAGTTGGCCATCGGAGGTATATACCCGACGCTCCAGGCGCTGGGCGGCATTCAGCAGCATGGCGTCGAAGGCTTCGTTGATCTGCTTGCTCAGCAGCAGATAGCTGGAGAGCAGGGCCAGGAAGGCCAGGGCGGTGAACGGCAAGGCAATCCACAGCAGCAGGCGACTGCGGATGGAGCGGGGTGTCTGGGTCAAGACGCGCCTTCCTGCGAGTCGGGTGGGGCCAGGTAATAGCCCAGCCCTCGCACGGTTTTCAGGCCGAAGTCATGGCCGATCTTTTTGCGAATACGTGAAATGTAGGTTTCCACGGCGGCGTAGCTGATGGCTTCATCCGTCGAGGAGAGCCGGTCGATGATCTGGTCCTTGCTGACCAGCCGATTCTGATTGATCAGCAGGTATTCGATGACCTCCAGCTCACGGCGGTGTAGCGTGAGGGCCTGGCCGTCCACGCGCAGCTCCATGGCATCCGGAAAGAACTCCAGGCGCCCGCAGCGCAGGCTCTCACCGCCAAAATGCTTGGCTCTTCTGACCAGCGCGCGGGCTCTGGCGGCTACCTCGTTCAGCGAGAAGGGCTTGCACAGGTAGTCGTCCGCACCGACTTCCAGCCCCAAAATGCGCTGGTCCAGGGTGTCGCGGGCGGAGATGATCAAGACGGGAATGGTGTTCTGCTGGTGGCGCAACAGGCGCAGCAACGACATGCCGTCGAGCAGCGGCAGCCCCAGGTCCAGTACCAGCAGGTCATACCCCCCTTGCTGCAGCATGAGCAGCGCTTTTTCACCATCGCAGGCCACGTCGATGGTGAAGCTGGCTTCTTCTAACGTCGAGGCAATCGAGCGCGCAAGATTGTCGTTATCTTCTACGATGAGCGCTTTCATGGTGCATTGACCCGTAGCGGTGCCCAAGTGAGCCTGTCGACCTGCCAAGCTTACCCTTCGGGCTGATATTTGTAACCCACACCATACACCGAGCGAATGATTTCCTGCTCGGGCAGGGCTTCGGTGATCTTTTTGCGCAGCTTCTTGATATGGCTGTCGACGGTACGTTCGGACACGATGCGGTTGTCGCGATACATGTGGTCCATCAACTGCTCGCGGCTGAAAATACGCCCCGGCGACTGCATCATAACGCGTAATAGCTGAAACTCCACGGCGGTGAGCCCCAGGTCCTGGCCATTGACGAGGGCCTGCCAGCCCTCTTCATCCAGGGTGACCGGCGCTTGCCGTGTGGTCGGGGTGTGGCCGGTGGCCTCGGCAATGGCCTGGCTGCGGCGCAGCACGGCCTTGACCCTGGCCACTACCTCGCGGGGGCTGAACGGTTTGCAGATGTAGTCATCGGCGCCCAGTTCCAGACCCAGCAGCCGGTCCACTTCCTCGACCTTGGCCGTCACCATGATGATGGGCAGCAGCGGCCACTGCTGGCGTATTTCCCGGCACAGGGTGAGGCCATCCTTGCCGGGCAGCATGACGTCCAGCAGTACCAGCGCCGGGGAGTGCTGGGTGAGCCAGGGCATCACGTCGCTGCCATGGCCGATGATGGTGGGGTCGAAGTTATGGCTGCCAAGGTAGTCCGCCATGAGCCTGGCAATTTTGGGCTCGTCTTCGACGATCAGCAGGGATGCTTCCTGGGTCATGGTCAACTCGCATTCAGTAAGGGTCAGAAGAAATCAGCGGAAAGCGCAGTGTCCATGCCAGCCCGCCCAATGTCGAGGCGCTGGCTTCCATGGTGCCCCCGTGAGCACTCACCAGGGCGCTGGCAATCGACAGGCCCAGGCCGCTACCGCCGCTGGCACGGTTACGCGACCCCTCGACCCGATACAGGCGCTCGGTGAGCCGCCCCAGCTCGCTGTCGGGGACGCCGGGGGAGCTATCCTGCCAGACGATGACGGCCTGACCGCGCTCGCAGCCGAGCGTGACGCGCAGCGCCCCGGGCGATTGCGTATAGGCACAGCTATTATCCAGCAGGTTGCTCCACAGCTGGCGCAGGCGTTGGGCATCGCCGCGAATCATGATGTCCTCTTCCAGCTGGCAGGTGAGGCTCAAGCCGCTCTGCTCAAGCCAGCGGTCGGCGTCTGTCAGGCGGCTGCCCAGGCTGTCGCTCAGGTTCAGCGGGGCCAGCTGGATGTCCAGCGCTCCCGCATCGCTTTGCGAGAGCAACCGCAAGTCGGAGACCAGGCGCTCCAACTGAGCCACTTCCTGGGCCAGCGAACTCAGGTTTTCCTGATTCAGCGGACGAATACCATCCTGCATGGCTTCGATTTCACCTCGCAGTACGGCCAGCGGGGTGCGCAGCTCATGGGCCGTGTCCGACACCCAGCGTGCCCGGGCCTCGCGGCTGGCTTCCAAGGTGGCTGCCAGCACGTTGAAATCCCGGGCCAGGCGAGACAGCTCATCGCGGCCGCGTTCGGGCAAGCGGGTATGGTAGTCGCCTTCGGTGAGGCGCAGGGTAGCTCCGGCCAGCGCCCGCGTGCGTCGGCCCAGCCACCAGGAGAGCCCGCCAGCCAGCAGCAGAGAGGCCAGGCCCAGCGAGACCACGATCAGGATCAGGTTGCGCTGCTGGCGCTCCAGAAAGCGGCTCTCCATGCGCTCCATCATCTCTTGGGGCGGGCGAAAGCCGAGGGCGCCAATGGCTTCACGCTGGCCATTGGGCGCCAGATCGCTATAGAGGGTCATCCAGTGCCAGTTGCGGGAGCCCCGTGGAGTATCGCTGGGGGGAATGATGGCGTGGCCATCGGCGTCCTGCAGAGCGAAATCCTGCGCTTCCCCCAAGGGAGATGGCCGATCACGATGCTCCTGGCCCAGCTCGAAGCGCACGATGTAGGGCCAGCGGTCGGGGGCATCTTCCAGCCATGCCCAGCTGTTCTGAGTTTCCCAACGGGTAATGAGGCCGTCGGCCAGCAGCGTGGCACGGCGCTCCTGGGCCTGGTTCAGATAGTCGAGAAAGCCGCGGTCGATACTGTAGGTGACCGCCAGAAACACACTGGCAGCAATGGCCACATTGACGCTCAGGATGGCCGCGAACAGCTTCATGCCCAGCCGTGAGGGGCGCCACTGGCGCAGGCTATGAAACGCCTTCATGGGTTGGCTCTCTCGGGTTCGGGTGGCTGCGGTGCGCTGAGGCGTTCGCGCAGATTCTCCAGGCTGAGATAGAGGCAAGGCACCATGATCAGCAGAATCAGCGTGGCGAACAGCATGCCAAAGCCCAGAGAGATGGCCATGGGAATCATGAAGCGTGCCTGTCGCGAGGTTTCCAGAATCATCGGTGCCAGCCCCAGGAAGGTCGTCAGTGTGGTCATCATGATCGGCCGCAACCGGCGTGTGGCAGCGGCCACGATGGCTTCCCGAGGCGCCATGCCTTCGCGCCGCTTGCGGTTGGCGTAGTCGATCAGCACCAGGGCATCGTTGATGACCACGCCGGACAGCGCCAGCATGCCCAGCAGGCTGATGATCGACAAGCCAAAGCCCATCAGCAGATGGCCCCCGATGGCCCCTACGATACCAAACGGAATTGCGGCCATCACCAGCAGCGGCTGCAAGTAGCTTCGGAAGGGAATCGCCAGCAGGGCATAGAGCGCCGCAATCATCAGCCACATGGCCTTGCGCAGCGTGGCCAGGTTGTCGGCGGTATCCTGCTGACGGCCACCCATGCTGACTTCGAGGCCCGGCCAGGTATTGCTGAGGGTGGGGAAGACATCCTCCTGCAAGGTGGCGAGCACCTGATTGATGGCCTGGTCGCCCTCGGAGTCGGCGGTGACGGTGATGATGCGTCGGCCGTTGATGCGTTGCAGGCTGCTGGACGCCTGGCTGAGGGTGATGTCGGCCACCCGCGATAGAGGCACGCTGAGCCCCTCGGGGGTGCGCACGGGAAGCCGGTACAGCTCACTGAGACTATCGCGAGAGGCTTCCGGTAAACGCACTTCGACGCTGACCTCTCGGCGGCCGATGAACTGCTCGACGGCGGTGGCGCCTTGCAGCGGTCCACGCAGGGCCTGTGCCAGGTCACTGCCGGTCAGCCCCAGCGAGCGGCCTTCGGCCGACAGGCGCATTTCCAGCTGTGGCTTGCCGTCGCCCAGGCCGCTGTCGATGTCCGTCAGCCCGTACTCCGCCAGCTGTTCGGCCAGTCGCGTGGCGGCAGCCTCCAGCACCTGGGTATTGGGGTGCGAAAGCCGCAGGCTCAGTGCGGCGCCGCTGCCGGGGCCGCCAAAGTCGGATTCGAAGCGGACCGATTGCGCGCCCAGCAGGTCGCCGGTCAGTTCACGCCACTCGCGGGCAATGCGTGAGGGTGGCCAGCTCTCCAGGCTTTCCGAAGCGATGTCGAGGCGTACGGAGAGGCTTTCGCCATCCAGACGGCTACGGGTGCTGGTGAAGCTCAACCCCTCTTCACGCTCGCTGAGGGCTGTGGCGGCGTCCAGCAATTGCTGGCTCAATTCGCGGCTGACGCTGATGTGGCTGCCAATCGGCAGGGTGACGCTGGCCTGCACCTGGTCGGATTCCACCCGGGGCATCAGCGAGAAGCCGAGCCGACCACTCATGGCCCATGCCAGGGTGATCGCCAGCAGCGCCACGCCTAGCGAGACGGTCAGCAGGCGCTGGTTCAGTGCACCCTGCAGAAAGGGCTCGAAGCGCCGGTAGGTGAAATGGTGCAGCCCCTGCTGCATGCGTAGCCGCACGGCCTCCAGAGGGCGCTGCCAGGCTGGCGTTTGCCTCGGTTTGCTGGCGTGGGCCAGGTGAGCGGGCAGGATCAGCAGAGCCTCCACCAGCGAGATCACGAAGACCGTGATCACCACGACCGGCACCGTGGCAAAGATCAGCCCCAAAAAGCCGGGCAGGAACAGCAGGGGCAGGAAGGCCACGATGTTCGACAGGATCGCAAAGGTGAGCGGCGTGGCAATTTCCTGGGCGCCCTTGACCGCCGCATCGCGCAACGAGTAACCCTCTTCGCGATAGCTGTAGATGTTCTCACCCACCATGATGGCGTCATCGACGACGATACCCAGCGCAATGATGAATGCGAACATCGACATCATGTTGAGCGAGACGCCAATCCAGGGCAGGAACAGCATGGCCCCCAGAAACGCCGTGGGAATGCCCAACGTCACCCAGAACGCCAGTCGCGCTTCGAGAAACAGCGCCATCAGCACCAGCACCAGCGCCAGGCCCATCCAGGCGTTCTTGAGTAGCAGGCCGAGTCGGTCTTCGTAGACTTCCGAGCTGTCCCTGGCGATGTCCAGGCTCACGCCGTCGGGCAGGTTGGCGCGCAGCCGTTCCAGCTCGCCGCGCACTGCGTTGGAAATGCTGGTGGGGGTTTGGCCGCCAATCTGGTACACATCCACCGAGATGCCCGGCTGGCCGTTGTAGAACTCCTCCCGATCGGTTTCGGCAAAGCCTTCACTGACCTGGGCAATGTCACGCAACAGCACCGGAGAGCCCTGGGCCGTGTTCAGAATGGGCAGCTCGGCGAACTCTTCGGCGCTATTGCGGCGCCCTTGATAGCGGATCAGCCATTCGCCCTCGGCGGTGGTCAACTGGCCGCTGGCCAGGTCCAGTGCTTCGGCGGCGATGCGGCTGGCCAATTGCTGATGATCGAGCCCGTAGCGCTCGATGGCTTCATCGTCCAGGTGCACCTGGATTTCCCGGTCCCGGTTGCCGGAGAGCTCCGCCCGGGAGATGCCGCTGGTGGCCTGTAACTCGGCCCGCACGTTCTCGGCGGCGTCGTGCAGGGCTTCCTGGCCCACCCTGCCGTACACCTGCAGGCTGACGACGCTGCGCGAGCGGCCTGCCAAGGTAATGCGGGGCGGGTCGGCAGCGGCGGGCAGGGTAGTGATGGCATTCACGGCCTGTTGAATGTCCTGGTAGGCGCGCATCACATCCACGCCGTCGATCAGCGTTGCGCTGACCACGCCGCTGCCTTCGCTGGCGCTGGCGGTCATCTCGTCGATGCCTTCCACGTTGGCGATGGCGGCTTCCATGGGCAGCAGCAGGCTTTGCTCGATATCTTCCGGGGTGGCGCCTGGGTAGCTGATGGAGACCTGGACGATTTCCGTTTCGAACTCCGGAAAGACCTCTTTCTTGATGGCCATCGAGGCCATCAGGCCGCCCACGATGAACAGCACCATCATCAAGTTGGGGGCAACGCCGTGATCCACCATCCACGCCAACGGGCCTTTACGCATCATTGAGCGCTCTCCTGATCACGTGCCGGGGTGTCGCCGCGTTGGCGCAGGCGAACTTCCTGCCCCTCTCGGGGCTGCGCCAGGCCTGCAACGACCACGCGCTGGCCCGCTTCCAGGCCCTCCCGGATCAGTACGTCATCCTGGCCGCGATAAGCGAGAGTGACGCGGGTACTGCGCAAGCGGTTGTCGTCGTCCACCCACCAGGCCTGCTCGCCGGGGCGAAGCGCGGCAGAGGGTAGCCTGATCAGCGGCTCCTGGGCCCGGGTGTGGAAGGTGAGCCGCATGACGTCGCCCAGCCGTAGGGCGGGACCTTCATGATTCAGGGCCAACGGGTCGTTCACGGCAATCAGCAGCTGGGCCTGCAGGCCGTTCTCTTCCAGATTGGGCAGCACGGAGAGCAGCTCGCCTTCCCGTTCGGCCTGGTCGGGCCAGCCCTGGCTGGTGAGCGTGACGCGACCGCCACTCTCCAGCCAGGCCAACGTATCGCCGGGCAGCGACGCGCGTACCCAGAACTGCTCGACACCCACTAGGCTGAGCACTTCGGTGCCCTGGCTCAGCAGGCTGCCAGCCCCCACCAGGCGCTCCTGAACCATGGCGCGCCAGGGCGCCGTGAGGGTGGCTCGTTCCAGGTTTAGCGCCGCCTGGTCGCGGACCACGCGCGCCTGGGTCAACTGCGCCTGGGCCTGACGCAGCTGGGGTTCGCGCAGCACCAGCGCACGCCGTTCGGCGCTGAGCTGCCTGCCGAACGACTCGTACTCACTGCGGGCGCGCTGCTGTTCGGCCTGCTCCAGGGCCAGCTGGGCTTCAGCGTTTGCCAGTTGAGCCTGCGCATCCTCCAACGCCAGCTGCAGGTCGGCCTGGTCGATGTAAGCCACCGGTGCTCCCTGCTCGACCACACGGCCGGGCAGTACGCCTTCGGCAAAACGTTCCAGCTGCCCGGCCACGCGGCTGGCCAGCAGCGTCGATTGTTCCGCTTCGACACGACCAAAGCCACTCAGGGTAGGCGACTGTAGGCGCTGTTCGACGGTCATCACGTCGACCACCGGGGGCGCGGGCGGCGGCGGCGGCCTGCGCTCTACTCTGGGTGGCTGGCTGATGATCCACCAGGCCACGGCAAGGCCGCCTGCCAGTACCAGCAAGGCGGCCAGGGCACCCAGGCCCAGGCGGCCTTGCTGTGAGGAGGCAAAAGAGCGAGGTGGAGTCATGGCCGGGGGGTATCCATTGGCTGAAGGCAAAAATGCCCGAGAAGTGGCAAGATCATGCTAGCATCACCGATTCCTACGCAGCGATTAGGCAAGCATTGTGCAAATAGCGTGCAACCCAAACGCTGACGCGGTTTCCGATACCTGTCATCATTGACGTGAAAAACCATAGACTTCCTGGTCTGCATGACGCTATGAAAAACACCGCCACGCGCGATAAGTTGATTGATACCGGCGCTGAGCTGATTGCCCAGCAGGGCTATAACGCCACGGGTATCAATGCCGTTTTAAAAACCTGCGGTGTACCCAAGGGTTCGTTTTACCACTATTTTGCCAGTAAAGAGGACTTTGGTCTGGCGGTGATCGAGCGGTTTGCCAGCCAATACGATGCCAATCTGGCTACCTTGATGGAAGATTCGGCCGTGCCGCCCCTCGAACGTCTGCGTCGCTACTTCGCGGCAGGTAGGGCGCATATGCTCGACTGTGACCACTCCACGGGCTGCCTGATCGGCAACCTGGGGCAGGAGCTGGCGGGCCAAAACGATACCTTCCGCGATGCGCTCAACGTGGTCTTCCAGCGCTGGGAAAAACGCCTGGTCACGTGCTTGAGCCAAGCGCAGGCAGACGGCAGCGTGCCGGAAGGGTTGTCACCTGACACGCTGGCCAGCTTCATTCTCTCGGGGTGGGAAGGTGCTATCCTGCGCGCCAAGACGCTCAAGTCCCTGGCTCCCATGGAGCAGTTCGAAGCCATTCTGTTTTCCCACGTGCTGACGACTGCGACGCCACCGCCACGTTAATGGCGCGCACGAAAATGATACTCCCCCGCGGTGATATCGTTCTGAATGGCGGCCAGTAGCGCCGCATCCAGGGATGGGTCGTCCAGTGCCAGTAGCCCGCACTGGGCGAGCGCTTCGCGCAGGCTGGTCTGTTCATCCAGCCGCTGATACACCACTCTCACACAGCAGGGCATGCGCTCGCTGTTGTCTGCCACGCCCATCTTTAGCCCCGTCAATCGCGTTACCTGACTTTGAAAGCTGGGAAACAGAATGGTCTGGGTGATCTCGTGACCGTTCAGGGTTTCGTGGTCGATCAAGAACAGTCGGTCCGCGAGTTTGACTGCCGCTCCCACATAGCGGTTATGGCAGGGGCGTTTGCCGGGGGCCACCGGCATGCGTTCGGTGCGCTGATACACCACGCCGCCGTCGCGCTCTTCCAAGCAGACCAGCGTACGCATGATATGACCAGGGCGCGACATGGAGTGGTAAAGCTCGAAGTAACGCCCCAGGTAGCGCTCCAACCCTTCACTGCCCCGCTGCACCAGCGCATTGGGCCAGGGCAGCGTGGGGCTTGCCGTATCAGCACTCAATTGGCCGGTCTGTACCAGGGCGCGAAAATCCTGGTGGGGGAGGGCAATGTCGTCTGCGGTGACGCCAAAAAAATGGCATATTCGTTGGAGCGCCGCATGACTGGGGTAGTAGCGCCCGCTCAAGTAGCGGTTGAATTGCGCTCGGTTCATCGGCAGGCGGCGGCACACGTCGGCAATCGACGGGTAGTAGCTGCACAGCAGGCGCAAATTGGCCACAAATTCATCGTGCATGGGCGTGACTCGGGGCTCTTGGGCGGTGGCGGCTAATGTGCCGCCTTGCGCCCAAGAGTGCAACGGCTGATACCTCAAGCTGGCTTGAAATGATCGGCGCGTGTGCTTAAAACCCCGCTAGCACCAGCTTGCCTACGGTGCGGTTGCTCTCGATCAGCGTGTGGGCACGCGTCAGGTTGTCGGCAGTGATGGGGCCAAGTACCTCGCCAAGCGTCGTGGTCAAACGGCCGCTATCCACCATGGCGGCAACTTCGCTCAATAGGTCGTGCTGCTTGGCAATGTCCTCGGTAGTAAACAAAGGCCGAGTGAACATCAGCTCCCAGTGCAGTGACAGGCTCTTGAGCTTGAGTTTACGCACGTCGATCAGCTCCGGGTCATCGATCAGTGCCAATTTGCCCTGGGGCTTCAAGGCATTGATGATCGCCTCGAAGTGGTGATCGGTTTGGTTAAGGCTGATGACCATATCCACCTGCTCGTAGCCTGCGGCTTTGAGCGCTTCATCCAGCGGTTGGCGGTGGTCGATCACCGCATCGGCGCCGAGCGACGTGACCCAGGCTTGGCTTTCCGGGCGTGAGGCCGTCCCAATCACGGTGATATCGGTGAGCTGCTTGGCCAGCTGAATCAGAATCGAGCCAACGCCACCGGCAGCACCTACCACTAATAATGTTTTGCCTTTGGTGTCGCGCAGGCCCAGTTCCAGGCGGTCAAACAGTAGCTCCCAGGCGGTAATGGCGGTGAGAGGGAGAGCCGCTGCCTGGACGTCAGACAGACTTTTCGGCGCCAGGCTGGCGATACGCTCATCGACCAGCTGGTACTCGGCATTGGAGCCTTGGCGCGCAATGCTGCCTGCGTACCACACCCGGTCACCCGGCTGAAAGCGAGTGACTGCACTGCCCACGGCATCGACCACGCCTACCGCGTCGTAACCCAGCACCCGCGGCTCGCCGCCTTCGGGCAGCGCGCTTTTGCGCACCTTGGCATCTACCGGGTTGACGGAAACTGCGCTGACCGCGACACGAATATCGTGGGGCTCGGGTGTGGGCAGCGGCAGCTCGACGGCGTGCAGGGCTTCTGGGTGGTCGGTCGGTAGGCTTTTGGTAAACGCGAATGCTTTCATGGTCGTTCTCCAAGCGATAATGAATGGCGACATCATGCCTGGGTGTCGTTTTATGAAAAAGAGGGCTAATGTAGCTAACAGTTTCCAATTTTTTTTGAAAATAAGGGCGCTATCGCTCCATGCTTACCGATGACCTAAACGTGCTTGTCTATGCCGCCGAGCACGGCAGCCTTTCCGCCGCCGCGCGGGAGCTGGCGATTACCCCGGCAGTGGCTAGCGTGGCGATCAAACGGCTTGAAGACGCGTTGGGCACGCGGCTACTGGTACGCTCTACCCGCAGCTTGCGGCTAACACCCGCCGGGGCGCACTATTTAGTGCATGCGAAAACGGCATTGAGCGCCCTTGCCGAAGGGGAAAAAGAGCTGCACCGCGAACGCCAGGAGATCGCGGGAGAGCTCAGCCTCTCCATGCCTTCCGATCTGGGCCGCAACGTGCTGCTGGGCTGGCTGGACCATTTTATGGCGCTGCATCCGCAGCTGCGTCTGCGGCTTCGGGTCAGCGATCGGGTGAGCGATCTGTTTCGCCAGTCAGTGGAGATTGCCCTGCGTTACGGCGTGCCGGAGGATTCCAGCCTGGTAGCCCTGCCGCTAAAAAGTGATAACCAACGGGTGGTGTGCGCCGCACCTCGCTATATCGCGCGCCACGGCGAGCCCGCCATGCCAGATGAACTACGCCAGCACAACTGCCTCTGCTTCAATCTTGGTGAGCGGGTGCATGACCAGTGGCAGTTCGGCAGTGAGCGTATCAACGTGCAGGGCAATCGGGTGAGCGACGATGCCGAGTGTGTGCGCCGCTGGGCGCTGGCGGGAGAGGGCATTGCCTATAAATCTCGCCTGGATGTTCAGGCGGATCTCCGCGCAGGCCGCTTGGTGGCGCTGTTGGCTGCGTTTCCTACCGAGCCCGCGCCGCTGTATCTCGTCTGCCCGCATCGGCTGTCGCTCACGCCCGCCGTGGTCGCGCTGAAAGACTTTCTGATCGAGCGGTTACAAGAAGTCGTCGAATGAAGAGCATCATCTATCCGCGAGGAGCTCGTTATGTTTGAAGGGTTTGAAAAACAGACACGCCGCGTTAACGGCGTCGATATTGCCTGCCGCATGGGGGGCAGTGGCCCGGCGTTGCTGCTGCTTCATGGGCACCCGCAGACCCATATGATCTGGCACAAAGTGGCGGCCACGCTTGCCCAGCACTTCACGGTGATTGCCGCCGACCTGCGCGGCTACGGCGACAGCGGCAAGCCGGACGATGACGCAGAGCATCTCAATTACGCCAAGCGCACCATGGCCGCCGATATGGCCGAACTGATGAGCGCGCTGGGCTTTGAGCGGTTTAAAGTACTGGCCCACGACCGCGGCGCGCGGGTGGCGCATCGTTTAGGCGTTGATTACGCCGAGCGGATCGAGCGCATGGTGCTTTTGGATATCGCCCCCACGCTGGCCATGTACCGTGGCACCAATGAGGCGTTTGCCCGCAGCTACTGGCACTGGTTTTTTCTGATTCGCCCTCAGCCGCTGCCGGAAATGCTGATTCAAGCCGACCCCGAGCAGTACCTGAAAAGCGTGATGGGCGCCCGCAGCGCAGGTATGGCACCGTTCGCCCCGGAAGCGCTGGCAGAGTACGAGCGCTGCCTGGCGCTTCCCGGCACGGCCACCGGCATCTGCGGCGACTACCGCGCCAGCGCGACTATCGATTTAGAACACGATCAAGCGGATATCGATGCGGGTGTGAAACTGACCTGCCCCATCAACGTGATGTGGGGTGCTCAAGGCGCGATTGAAGCCTGCTTCGACGCTCTTAGTGAGTGGCGCAAGGTAGCGACACAGGTAGAGGGCAAGGCGCTGCCTTGCGGGCACTATATCGCCGAAGAGATCCCTGACGTGCTGCTAGAGGAGGCGCTGCCGTTCTTGCTGGAACCGCAATAAGCGATTCACGCGACTGCCCAAGACGAAGCGGGCAAAAAACTGGATAATGGCCACCATTCGCCTGATGCGTTGGCGCTCAGGCACACTCATTACTCCGGACGCCCGCTTATGGAAATCAAAGTTAACTATCTCGACAACCTCCGCCTGGAGTCCAAGTTCGACGATTTTACGGTCATCTCCGACCAGCCGATTCGCTACAAGGGCGACGGCTCGGCTCCCGGCCCGTTTGACTACTTCCTGGCGTCATCGGCCATGTGTGCTGCCTACTTCGTTAAGGTGTACTGCAACGCGCGTAATATTCCCACCGAGAACATTCGCCTGTCGCAAAACAACATCGTCGACCCGGAAAACCGCTACAAGCAGATATTCAAAATCCAGGTCGAGCTGCCGGAAGATATCTCGGAAAAGGATCGCGAAGGCATCCTGCGCTCCATCGACCGCTGCACGGTGAAGAAGGTCGTCCAGACCGGCCCCGAGTTTCAGATCGAAGTGGTCGAGAACATCGACGAGGACGCCCAAGCGCTGTTGATGGGCGCGCCGGAAGGTGGCAGCACCTACATCGAAGGCAAAGACCTGCCGCTGGAGCAGACTATTGCCAATATGAGCGCGATTCTTGCCGACCTCGGCATGAAGATCGAGATCGCCTCCTGGCGCAATATCGTGCCCCACGTGTGGTCGCTGCATATCCGCGATGCGGCTTCGCCCATGTGCTTTACCAACGGCAAAGGCGCGACCAAAGAGAGCGCGCTCTGTTCAGCGCTGGGCGAGTTTATCGAGCGCCTGAGCTGCAACTTCTTCTACAACGATCAGTTCTTTGGTGAAGAGATCGCGGGCAGCGAATTCGTTCACTACCCTAACGAGAAGTGGTTCAAGCCGGGGCCGAATGACGAGCTGCCGAAAGGCATTCTCGACGAGCACTGCCTGGCGATTTACAACCCGGAAGGCGAGCTGGGTGGCTCCAACCTGATCGATACCAACTCGGGTCGTGAAGATCGCGGCATCGTTTCGCTGCCCTTTGTGCGCCAAAGCAATGGCGAAACGGTCTACTTCCCCTCCAACCTGATCGAAAACCTGTTCCTCAGCAACGGCATGAGCGCGGGCAACACCCTGGTGGAAGCTCAGGTGCAGTGCCTTTCAGAGATTTTCGAGCGGGCGGTGAAGCGGGAGATCCTCGAACAGGAGCTGACCCTGCCCGACGTACCGCAAGAAGTGCTGGCCAAGTACCCCAGCATTGTCGAGGGCATCAATGCCCTGGAAGCCCAGGGCTTCCCGGTGCTGGTGAAGGATGCCTCCATGGGCGGGCAGTTCCCGGTGATGTGCGTGACGCTGATGAACCCGCGTACCGGCGGGGTATTCGCTTCCTTTGGTGCCCACCCAAGTTTTGAAGTAGCGCTGGAGCGCAGCCTGACCGAGCTGCTGCAGGGGCGCAGTTTCGAAGGCCTGAACGACCTGCCGCTGCCGACCTTCAATTCCCAGACTGTCTCTGAGCCGAACAACTTCGTCGAGCACTTCATCGACTCGGTGGGCGTGGTCTCCTGGCGCTTCTTCAGTGCCAAGCCCGACTTCGAGTTCAGCGAGTGGGACTTCTCCGGCAGCAACGAGGAAGAAGCCGAGACCCTGTTCGGTATTTTCGAGGAGCTGGGGGCTGAAGTGTACATGGCGGTACACGAAGACCTGGGCGCACCGGTGTGCCGCATTCTGGTGCCGGGCTACTCCGAGGTGTACCCCATCGAAGACCTGATTTGGGATAACACCAACAAGGCGCTGGATTACCGCGAAGATATCCTCAACCTGCACCGCCTGGACGACGCACAGCTGACCGATCTGGTCGAGCGGCTGGAAGAGAGTCAGATGGACGACCACGCTGATATCATCACGCTGATCGGTATCGAGTTCGACGAGAACACCGTGTGGGGGCAACTGACCATCCTTGAGCTGAAGCTGCTGGTCTACCTGGCGCTTGGCCGCCATGAAGAGGCGCTGGACTGCGTGCAGATGTTCCTGCAGTACAACGACAACACCGTCGAGCGTGGCCTGTTCTATCAAGCCGTGAACGCGGTGCTGGAGATTGCCCTGGACGACGAGCTGGCGTTGGACGACTACCTGCCCAACTTCCAGCGCATGTTCGGCGAAGCCACCATGGAGGCGGTGGTTGGCTCGGTGGATGGCAGCGTGCGCTTCCACGGCCTTACTCCCACCAACATGCAGTTGGAGGGGCTGGAGCGCCACCAGCGCCTGATCGAAAGCTACAAGAAGCTTCACGCGGCCAGGGCGGCAAACGCGGGCCTCTGACGGTAGCTACTGGTTGAGCATAACGGTGCGTGGCCTGCCAAGGCCCGCACCGTTTTTTATATGGTGCACTCTGGTGCAGTGGCTGGCGCAGTGAGTGCAACCAACTGCATCGCTGCGCCAAACGTCATCCCGTGTTTGGCTTGGTACAACACTTTCCGCGCCTCTCAATCGCAAACAAAGACGCGATCACAACCATAACGCCAATATAAAAATGCGGAGACTATCCCATGCTCGATATGCTCAACGACCTCCTCTGGGGGAAGGTCCTGCTCGTTTTACTGGTGGGCGTTGGTATCGGTTTTACCGTTGCCTCCCGCTTCGTACAGTTTCGTTATTTTGGTCAGATGTTTCGTATTCTGGGTTCTGGCCAAGCCTTCAAGCGTAATCAGCACGGCCACTTGAGTTCGTTTCAGGCACTGGTGCTGTCGGTGGCGGGGCGCGTGGGCGGCGGTAACATCGCCGGCGTGGCCGTGGCGATTACGCTGGGCGGCCCGGGGGCGATTTTCTGGATGTGGATCGTCGGTTTGATGGGTATGGCGACCAGCTTCCTGGAGTGCACTCTGGCGCAAACCTACAAACAGGCGGAAGGCGACGGCACTTACCGCGGTGGTCCGGCGTACTACATCGTCAAAGGTTTGGGCAAGCAGTGGCGCTGGCTGGCAGCGTTCTACTCGGTACTGCTGCTGATTACCTTTGGTTTCGCCTTTACCGCCCTGCAGTCCTATGCCGTTGCCACTTCGTTTGGCGATGCCTTCGGCGTACCGGTGCTGTACAGCGGTATTGCGCTGGCCATGTTGGTGGGGCTGATCATCTTCGGCGGCATCAAGCGGATTGCCCGCATTTCCGAATTCCTGGTGCCCTTCATGGCCGTGGGCTATATCGCCGTGGCGCTGTTGGTGATTGCCATGAACCTGGGTGAGATCCCCGCGGTGATTGCTCTGATTGTCAAGAGTGCCTTTGGCCTTGAGCCGCTGGTAGGCGGCGGGATTGGCGCTGCCATCATGATGGGCTTGAAGCGCGGCCTGTTCTCCAACGAAGCAGGCCTGGGCAGTGCGCCCAACGTGGCTGCCGTGGCGTACGTGCCACACCCGGCCAACCAGGGCATCGTGCAGGCATTCTCGGTGTTCATCGATACGGTGATCATCTGCTCGGCCACGGCGTTTCTGATTCTGCTCAGCGGCGTATACGACCCAGCCGCTGGGGCAGGTGTCGAAGGTATCGCGCTCACCCAGGCTGCCTTGGCAGACCACGTGGGCGAGTGGGGCCGCACCTTCGTGAGCCTGGCGCTGCTGCTGTTTGCCTTCAGCACCATCCTCTACAACTACTACCTGGGCGAAAACAGCCTGAACTTCTTCAGCCGTGACAACCAGAACCTGTTCAACGCCTTCCGGGTGGCGATCGTACTGCTGGTATGCTGGGGCGCGACCACCGATCTAGGCACCGTGTTTGGCTTTGCCGACGTGACCATGGGCCTCTTGGCAGTGGTCAACCTCGTTGCACTGATTCTGCTGTTCAAGTGCGGCCTGCGCATTCTGAACGATTTCGACAGCCAGCGCCGTCAGGGCATCAAACAGCCGATTTTCGATGCCAGCCAGCACCCGGATCTCGATCTGGACCCCAAAGCGTGGGAGCTGGAGCCGGAAGAAGCTGATGCGCTGAAGCAGCGGCTGGAAAGTGCGCCCGCGAAGTAAGTGCGTTTGTATTCAATTCGATAAGGAGTCCCCATGCCCCGCGTCCTCATGCTTTACACGGGTGGCACCATTGGCATGCAGCCATCGCCACAAGGTTATGTGCCCTGCGCGGGGCTGGCCGAGCGCTTAGCAGCGCACCTGGCACTGGGTGATCCTTATCGGCTGCCTGCCTTTGACGTAGTGGAAATGCAGCCGCTGATCGACAGCGCCGAGCTGATGCCGGAGGCGTGGAATCGTCTCGTGGCGGCGCTGGCGACCCACTGGCAGGCTTACGATGCCTTCGTGATTCTGCACGGCACCGATACCATGGCCTACAGCGCGTCGGCGCTGTCGTTCATGCTTGGTGCCTTGAACAAGCCGGTGATCTTCACCGGCTCTCAAATTCCGCTGGGTGAGCCCAGAAGCGACGCGCTTAACAACGTGGTCAGCGCGCTACAGCTGGCGGCTCATCCGGCCACACCCTGCGAAGTGAGCCTGGTCTTCCATGACCGGCTGCTGCGCGGTAACCGCGCCCGCAAGGTGCGTACTCAAGGCCTGGATGCCTTCGACTCCCTCAACTTCCCTTGGCTGGCCGAGATCGGCATTGGCATCACCTTTCCCCAGCCCTCGGCGCTGCTCAGCGGGGAGCCCAACTTTGCTCCCATCGAACTCGATGACGAGGCGGTAGCGGTGCTGCCGCTACACCCAGGCATGTCGCTAACGCGCGCAAAAGCGCTACTGGCAGACGACACGCTGAAAGGTGTGGTGCTGCACAGCTACGGCGTGGGGAACCCGCCCAGCTTTGACGGTGCACTGCTCGATGCCTTGAAGGCAGCCCAAGAGCGGGGCGTGGCGCTGCTCAACGTCACGCAGTGCGCTCAGGGGGAGGTCATTCAAGGCGCCTACGCCACCGGGGCGGCGCTCAATCAGGCGGGCGTGATCGCTGGAGGAGACATCACGCTGGAAGCCGCCGTGGCCAAACTCATCGTTCTGCTTGGCCGTGGGCTTTCCGGGCCAGCGCTGCGCAAAGCACTCCGCACAGCGATTCGTGGCGAACGGTCTTGCTGATTCAGCCAAAGAACCAGTAACACACCAGAATGGCGGTGGTGATGCCTGCTATATCGGCGACCAAGGCGCATCCCAACCCATGGCGAATGCGGCTAATGCCAATGGCGCCGAAGTAGACCGCCAGCACATAAAAGGTGGTTTCGGTGCTGCCCTGGAACGTGGCAGCCAGTAGCCCTGGGAAGCTATCGACACCAAAGGTGTTCATGGTCTCGATCATCATGGCGCGGGAGCCGCTGCCGGAGAGCGGTTTCACAAAGGCGGTGGGTAGCGCATCCACAAAGCGAGTATCCCAGCCGATGCCCTCTACCAGCCAGCGAATGCCGCCAAGCCCGGCATCCAGCACGCCGCTGGCGCGCAGCACCCCGACGGCCACCAGCATGGCCACCAGATAGGGCAGCAGGGTGATGGTAAAGCTCAGGCCTTCTTTGGCACCCTCGATAAAGGCGTCATACACCTTCACGCCGCGCAGTGCCCCCACGACCAGGAACATGATCACAATGCTGAACAGCGTGAGGTTGCCAACCAGCGTGGAAGCCGCAGCCAGCGCTTGAGCCGACATCCCCGCCAGCGTGGTGATCAAAAGCCCCAGGGCCAGCGCAGCGGCCAGCAAGTACCCCAGCACCACCGGTTGCCAAAGCTTCAGACGCTGCATGATGGCCACCGCCAGCAGCCCGGCGAGGCTGGATGAACTGGTCGCCAGCAGAATCGGCAGAAACACCAGCGTGGGTTCCGCTGCCCCCTGCTGGGCGCGGTACATGAAGATCGTGACGGGCAGTAGGGTAAGCGACGAGGTATTCAGTACCAGAAACAGGATTTGCGCATTGCTGGCGGTATCGCGGCTGGGGTTCAGGGTTTGCAGCGAATGCATGGCCTTGATGCCAATAGGGGTAGCGGCGTTATCCAAGCCCAAAATATTGGCCGCAAAATTCATGCTAATCAGCCCCATGGCCGGGTGGCCACGGGGCACCTCTGGCATCAAACGGCTGAATAGCGGGTCGAGCACTCGCCCTAGCAGGCGGATTAACCCCGCCTTTTCAGCAATGGCCAGAAATCCCAGCCACAGCGTCATGGTGCCCAGCAGCACCAGAATGATATCGACGCTGACCCTTGCCATATCGAACAGCGACTGCACCAGGCGGGCAAACACCTCGCTGTCGCCACCCACCAGCCATTGCCAGAGCGATGCCGCAAAGGCGGCAATGAAAAAGCTTAACCAGATTCCGTTGAGCATGGTGGGTGGGCGTCCTTGATGATCGAAGCAATACGCTAGCTGCGTATCCTACCCAAGGAGCGCCCGCTCACGCTAACCCGACAGCGAAAGAAAGAACAGAATCAGCGGCGGGGAGAGTAACGAGAGGATAAAGCCGCTGACCACGGCAATGGGCACACAGGCCACGCCGCCATGCTGCTGAATCACGGGCAGGGTGAAGTCCATGGAGGTGGCCCCGCCATAGCCAATCGCCAGCGCGGTGTGGCGATGGATGACCAACGGAATCAGTATGAATGCCAGCAGCTCGCGGGTCAGGTCGTTGAAGAACGCCACGCCGCCCATCAGCGGGCCGAGCTGGTCGCCAATCAGAATGGCCGACAGCGAATACCAGCCAAACCCGGAGGCCATGGCCAGACCTTCATTCCAGCGCAGCGAGAGCAAGGGGGCGGCGGCCAAGCCTGCCAACAGCGAGCTGAGCGCCAGGGTGACCGCAATGGCGAGCCCCAGACGGTTGAGCAGAATCTGCTTGAGCGGCATGCCCGAATTGCGCAGCTGGCAGCCAATCAACACCAGCAGCACGTAGAGCACCCACTCTGCCAGCCAGTCCGCCGTGGTATACAGCGTTTCCCCCAGCACAGGGCCGAGCAGCAGCCCCAGCGCCACGCCACCCGCCACCACGGCAACGAGCATCAGCGAGCCGCCCATGGCCGCCAGTTTGCTGGTGGGGGCGTCCTTGACCACGGGAGAGTTCCCCGCGCTCAGGCGTACGCGCCTGGAAAGCCACCATAGGGCGGCAAGATTGAAGAGGGTGGTGATACTGAACAGCAGCAGGGCGTTGCCCCCGAGGCGAGACAGCTGGCTACCCAGGTTTTCAAGCCCCGCCAGGCTCACTCCCATGAACAGCAGTATCAAGTATACCGAGCCGCTGACGGCTCGGTTGATGAGGTTCAGCCACCACGTGGAACGAACGCGAACCAGATAGCCCAGAAACAGCGGCAACAGTACGATCAATAAGCCAGAGAGCATCTAGAGTTCTTTACCCTCGGCAGGCGTGAAGCGTGTCATGGTGATGGCGGTCTGGCGACTGCCTTCCTTCTGGTACTCCGCAGAGAGGATCAGCCCGGGCCAGTCAGGGTGAAAATTGATCACCAGGTGACGGTCGGGTTTCTCGGCATCTACCAAGGTGACCTGCTTAGCGTCGAACTCCCCAGCGGGGACGCTGACTCTGGCCGGGGGATTCAGGTAGTACTGGAAGTGCTCGTCTCGACCTCGGTGGTCCACGAACGAGATATCGCAAGGTGCTTCTTGGGTGCAGTCTTCATGGCCGACCCGCCGTGACAGGTCGAACAGAGCCGTCTGGCGGTCCAGCGAGTGGATATCGGCTTCGTTCAACTGGTAGCTGTCGCCCACGCCAAACAGCGAGTAGCTGCTGTTGTAGAGTAGCGAGCGTGTGGTGTCATCGTCCACTGCAAAGCGGCTGCGCTCTTGCCCGCGCGCCACGGCGACTGAAAAGCTCATGTCGCTGAGCCAGTGCAGGCCTTCGTTGGATAGGGTGTGGGTGATGGTCGCGCCGGGCCAACCACGAATCTCCAGCCGGTACTGAGCTTCGAACGGTTGGGGCGCTGCCCACGGGGAGTCTTCGATGGGTTGCTCTGCGAGGGCGGCTGTCATGCCAGACACGCTCAGGGCACCCACAGTGATGCTCAGCCAGCGGCGAGCCGCAGTTACGTTGACGTGACGCAAAGGCCATTCCTCCATTGAATATATGATCCTCAGAACCTTTGTGTCAGCCCTTGGTTCCACAGCGTCGCTGGCCCGTTCTCAGCAAACGATCACGCTTGGCAAAGTATAACGTGCCGAGCCATGGGCGTCAGTAGCCCGCATCGGGGTTGACGGTGGCGAGAGGCTCACCGGCATCGAAGGCATGCAGATAGGAAATGACCTGATCGATGGCGTCGTTCAGCGGAGTCGGGGCCGCCATATGCGGCGTCACGATCACTTTGGGGTGTTGCCACAGCGGGTGATTGGCAGGCAGCGGCTCTTCGTGGAAGACGTCCAGCAGCGCACCGCGCAGGTGGCCTGGCTGCTGTTCCGTGCCAAGGGCTTTCAACAGAGCTTGTTCGTCGATCAGACTCCCGCGCCCCGGATTGATAACACTTGCCCCTGGCGGAAGTTGCGCCAGCCGGGCGGCGTTCAGGATATGCCGAGTGGCCGGGGTATCCGGCAGGATGGTCACGACGCTTTGCACCTTGCTTAACAGCTGGTCCAGGCCTTCGTCACCGTGCAGGCAGCGTACCCCGCTGATCTGTTTGGCAGAGCGGCTCCACCCCAAGACCGGAAACCCTGCCTGCTGTAGCGCACTGGCCACGTAGCCACCAATGGCCCCGAGCCCCAGCACGCCCACCGGCCAGTCGGCCTTGTCGGCGACTGGCTGCGGCGCCCACTGGGCGTGGGCCTGCTGCTCGCGGTAGCGGTCCATGCTGCGGTAGAAGTGCAGCACGCCGTATAGTACGTAGTCGGCCATCAGTTCGCTCATGCCCGCGTCGCGCAGTTTGACGATGGGCACGCCTTCAGGAAGGCCCGGCGTATTGAGCAAGTGGTCGACGCCAGCCCCGAGATTGATGATGCCTTTCAGGTGCGTTTGCTCCTGCAGCAAATGTGCCGGTGCCTTCCAGACGGCCAGGTAATCGGCATTGAGCCGCTCGCTGGCCGGGGCGTCGCTGGTCAATACCGTGGCCTGGGGCAATGCGTCGGCAATAGCGGCCTGCCACTGCGCTGCATTGTCGATATGGACGACAATTTTCATGAAGGCTCCTTAGCTGCGGCTTTTGGGGAAGCTCTATCATGAGCGAGAGAACCCGAAGACCGCAACCCACGCCAAGCGCGTCGCTTCACGGCCAACGCCTCGTTAGAAGCGATGTTAACGGTCTATGCAATTTTTGACATAAAGGCTTTGACCGCTGACCAAGGAGGGGTGCTAGTATCGGGGCAAGGCGACATTGGCGGGCCAGCAGCGGCGGTGACCAGGTCGATCCTGTGGCCCAGTGGCGCGCCTTACCGCGGGCGCTGGTTCTAAGTGATCTTTTATTGGCGAGTTGCCCGATGACAGAGGTTTCCCTGCCTTTCACCCGTGAAGAGTACGCCAGCCGTTTATGGAAAGTGCGTGCTGAAATGGCCGGTCGCGGCATTGATGTGTTGATCGTCAGCGACCCTTCCAACATGGCGTGGCTGACCGGCTACGACGGCTGGTCATTTTACGTGCACCAGTGCGTGCTGGTGGGGTTGGAGGGTGAGCCGGTGTGGTTTGGTCGCCGTATGGATGCCAATGGCGCGCTGCGCACCTGCTGGATTCACCCCGATAACATCACCTATTACCCGGATTACTACGTCCAGAACCCTGACATGCACCCGATGGAGTATCTGGCGCAGTCGATCATGCCCGACCGTGGCTGGCACACCGGCGTGGTGGGCATGGAAATGGACAACTACTACTTTTCCGCCAAGGCCTACCAAAGCCTGCTCAAGGAGCTTCCCCACGCGCGCTTCATGGATGCCAACGCGCTGGTGAACTGGTGCCGGGCGATCAAGTCTCCCCAGGAAATTGCCTATATGCGGGTCGCCGCCAAGATCGTAGAAGGCATGCACTCGCGCATTCTGGAAGTGATCGAGCCGGGGCTGCCCAAGAGCAAGCTGGTGTCTGAAATCTATCGCGTGGGCATCGAAGGGTTCATCGACGAAAACGGCAAGGTGTTTGGCGGTGATTACCCGGCCATCGTGCCCATGCTGCCTACGGGCAAGGATGCGGCGGCGCCACACCTGACCTGGGACGATACGCCGTTCCGCAATGGTGAAGGCACCTTCTTCGAAATTGCCGGGGTGTTCAAGCGCTACCATGCGCCCATGTCGCGCACCGTGTTCCTCGGCACGCCGCCCACTGACTTCATCCGCGCCGAATCGGCCTTGCTGGAAGGCATCGAAAACGGTTTGGCCGTTGCCAAGCCCGGCAATCGCACGGCCGATATCGCCATGGCGCTGGGCGCAGCCATGGACAAGTACGGTTTTGACCGCGGTGGCGCGCGCTGCGGCTATCCGATTGGCATCTCTTACCCCCCCGACTGGGGCGAGCGCACCATGAGCCTGCGTCCCTCGGACGAGACGATCCTGCAGCCGGGCATGACCTTTCACTTCATGCCGGGCCTGTGGGTCGATGACTGGGGGCTGGAAATTACCGAAAGCATACTGATTACCGAAGACGGCTGCGAAACGCTGGCAAACTTCCCCCGCCAGCTGTTCGTGAAGTAGCCGGTCGTTCAATAAAAAGGATTCACCATGACGCTTCAACCGAACTCACTACGGCCCAGCCCCATCTCTGCCACCGTCGACTTCGACGCCGACGGCGTGCAGCACGGCTTTTTGAAGCTGCCGATCTCCACTGATGAGTCTGCCTGGGGGGCGGTGATGATTCCCGTGACCGTGGTGAAGAATGGCGAAGGCCCCACGGCCCTGTTGACGGGGGGCAACCATGGTGACGAGTACGAAGGCATAACGTCGCTGCTCAAGCTCTCCTCGGCGCTCAAGGCCGAGGAGGTCACTGGCCGCGTGATCATCGTGCCCTGCATGAACACCCCGGCGGTGATGGCTGGCAAGCGCACCTCACCGATGGACAAAGGCAACCTGAACCGCAGCTTTCCCGGCGACCCTAACGGCACGGTGACCTCACAAATTGCCGACTACTTCACCCGGGTGCTGGTGCCCATGAGTGATGTCGTGCTCGACCTGCACTCTGGTGGCCGCACGCTGGATATCCTGCCGTTTGGTGCGTCTCACTTACTGGATGACAAACACCAGCAGCAGGCGGCGCTGGAAGGCGCCAAGGCCTTCGGTGCGCCTTATGCCATGGTGATGTTCGAGCTGGACGCCGAAAAGCTTTTCGATACCGCCTGCGAACGTCAGGGCAAAGTATTCGTGGCCACCGAGCTTGGCGGCGGCGGTACTTCCACCCCGCAAAGCATCGCCATTGCCGAGCGCGGCGTGCGCAACTTCCTGATTCATTACGGTTTGGTAGAAGGCAACGTGGAGATGCCCGAAGGCGGGCAGATGTACCTGGATATGCCGGACGCCAGCTGCTACGTGCAGAGCCAGCACGCCGGTGTGTTGGAGCTGCTGGTGGCACTGGGCGACGAAGTGAAGAAGGGCCAGACCATTGCCTATGTTTATGACATGACCCGCAGCGGGTCGGCGCCAGTGGCGTACCAGGCCGAGCGCGACGGCATTCTGATGGCGCGTCGAGCCCCTTCGCTGATCAATATGGGTGACACCCTGGCGGTGATTGCCGACGTTGTCGAACGCCTGGAGGCATAGCCCCCGGCATGATGAAACTGGATCGCTATGATTTAAAAATCCTCGATATCCTCTCCCGGGACGGGCGGATCACCAAGTCGAAGCTGGCCGAGGCGATCAATCTCTCGGTCAGCCCCTGTTGGGAGCGGGTGAAGCGCCTGGAGAAGGCGGGTGTGATCGAAGGCTACACGGCACGCATCAATGCGGAGGTATTGGTGCCGCGCAACCCCGTATGGGTGCAGATCGAGCTCAAGCAGCACAACGCTGAAAGCTTTGCCCGTTTTGAAGCGCTCGTGATGGCTACCCCCGAGGTCACCGAATGTGTGGCCGTGGGCGGTGGCGTTGATTATCTGGTGAAGTTCGAGGCCCGCACCATCGACAGCTACCAGCGGCTGATGGACAAGTGGCTGGTATCCGAGGCGGGGATCGAGCGCTATTTCACCTATATCGTCACCAAGACCGTCAAACGCCAGTCCATCGCCATCGATAGTGATTTGTGCAGCCCACTATAAGGTTGGCTGGGTTCCAATGGTCTCGTCAGGAGAGACGTTGCTGCCAGGGTTTGCGAGCGTGCCCGACCTGACGCGATTGCGGCCTTCACGCTTGGCCTCGTACAGCGCGTCGTCGGCTGCTTTGATGAGCCTGTCAATGTGTGCATCAGGGGCCACAGGGCCTGCGCATACTCCCACGCTCACGGTCACTTTACCCTCGGTGGTCGGGGCATGAGGCACTGCCAGATGAGCGACTTTCAGTCGAATGCGCTCGGCCAGCGCCACGGCGTTGGCCACGGTGGCGTGTTCGCAGCTCAATACCAGAAACTCTTCGCCACCAAACCGGCAGACGATACCGCTGCCCTGACAGGCTGCCTGAAGCGCGCCTGCCACCGCGCGGAGGCAGCGGTCCCCCTCGGAATGACCGTAAAAGTCGTTGAAGGCTTTGAAGTGATCCACATCGACGATGATGACAGCGACTGCCAGTGGCGTATCAGGCTGCGTCAAGGTGGAGGCGAAGCGCCCCAGGCCCCGACGGTTGGCAAGCCCGGTCAGGGGATCCAGGTAGGTCATTTTCTCCAGTTCGGCATTCCGGGCAGCCAACTCGGTACGCAGCTGCTCTACGCGTGTGTTTTCAAGGTAGAGCCGCAACGATTCGGACGAGAAGCGATAATTTGCCATGAGCGAGAGTACCAGCACCGGAACGCCTACGGAGAGGTGATTCATCACGTACTCAGGGTGGGCCCCAGGCAAGAAGAATATCGTGCTGTACAGGCAGGTAAAGATGAACAGCGAACCATAAAGGCTATATTCGAAGGGCGGAGTGAAGACGATGGTAATCACCAGCAAAAAGACGAGCCCTGCGTAGAAGTAGCCCAGCACGTCCGGGTCTTGTGAACCCAATAAAATGGCGCACCACACCACCGTGCCCAAGCAGACCACCAGTACCCCGGCCAGCTCTTTATGGCGGATGGGCACGGGACGTCGATAATAGGCAAACAGCAGAAGGGTGGCGGGCCCCATCAGCAGAAAGCGCATCGCCAAAGAGCGCAAGGCGATATCGGGGAGCAAGTAGATATCCACCAGCGTGTACGAAAAATAAAACAGCGCGAGCCAGCCCGTGAGCACTGTTATCGAGCGCAGCCGTGTCTCATGGCGATCCTGATCGTAGCGTTCGCGAACGGTCAGGTGGCCGATATGCTCGGAGAGCTGCTGAAAGTAGGGAAGTCGATACACGGCGTTATCTCTTGAGCGGCAAGCAGAGGCCAGCGGCAAGTTCAGGTGCGTGACTAGATCTCATATTACGTCAGAATCGCCCTGACAGAAGGCGGCAGCCATCATTTGCCACAATATTTTATATTCTTGTACAAGTTATATGGCAGGACGTGCGTCACCCAAAAAAAACGCGTGAAAATGCCCGTTCCACAAAAAAATCCCGCGTTTAAACGTTCACTTTCAAAAACACTTCGTGGGCTATCTCCCTTACGCTACAGGCATTGCAGCAAGCCCGCAGAGCGGCAGCTGAACCCCCTTTCTTGTAGCGTCACGGTCGTTGCCACTACCTGCTCTCAGCGTCGTGGCAGCCTCCTGGAGAAGAGTCATGACCACACTATCCACTGCCCTTGTGAAACGCCTGGAAGATCCACGCTTGTTCCGTCAGTACGCTTATGTGAACGGCAAGTGGACCCATGGCGAAGGTGGCCGTGAAGAGGCCGTGTACGACCCGGCAACCAACGAAGCCATTGGTCATATTCCGCTGCTGGAAGCGAATCAAATCACGGCGGCGGTGGATGCGGCTGAAGCGGCATTCGTCCACTGGCGGGCGCTGCGCGCCGATGAGCGTTGCGAACGTCTGCTGGCGTGGTACGACCTGATTCAGGCCAACCGCGAAGACCTCGCTACCATCATGACCCTGGAGCAGGGCAAGCCACTGCCCGATGCTCGTGGCGAAGTGGAGTATGGCGCAAGCTTTGTGCGCTGGTTCGCGGAAGAGGGCAAGCGCACCTACGGCGAGACCATCCCGAGCCACATTCCCAATGCATCGCTCGGCACGATTAAAGAGCCGGTGGGCATTGCTGCGATGATTACGCCGTGGAACTTTCCGCTGGCGATGATCACCCGCAAGGCCGCCGCCGCGCTGGCCGCAGGTTGCCCGGTGATTGTAAAGCCCGCCAACGAAACGCCGTTCTCGGCGCTGGCGCTGGCAGAACTCGCCGAGCGAGCGGGCATTCCCGAAGGCATCTTCAACGTAGTGCTAGGCGAGCCTGCGGAAGTCTCCAAGATTTTGTGCAGCGAACCGCGCATCCGGGCGCTTTCATTCACTGGTTCCACCCGTGTTGGCCGCTTGCTCATCGAGCAGAGCGCCAACACCGTGAAGCGGCTTTCGCTGGAGCTGGGCGGCAACGCACCCTTTATCGTCGGGCCGGATATGGACCCCAAAGAAGCGGCCTACGCTGCCGTGGCCGCGAAGTTCCAAACCGCCGGGCAGGATTGCCTTGCCGCGAATCGTATTCTGGTACACGAATCCATTCACGATGAGTTCGTTGCCCAGTTCACCGAGCGCATGGCGGCACTCACCGTAGGCAACGGCCTGCACGGCGAAGTGGATCTTGGCCCGCTCATTCACCGCCAGGCGGTCGAAAAAGCGGCTGCGATTGTCGATGATGCCATCTCAAAAGGGGCCACCCTGATCGCGGGCGACCAAAGCCAAGCGCCGGGCGACAACTTCTTCATGCCGGTGCTGCTGACCGGTGTGACGCCAAAAATGAAGGTATGGCGGGAAGAGAACTTTGCCCCGGTGGCCGGCATTACCGCTTATAGTAGCGACGACGAAGTCATCGACATGGCCAACGACACCGAATACGGCCTGGCGGCGTATATCTACACCCATGATATACGCCGCATCTGGAAGCTGATGCGCGCGCTGGAGTACGGCATGGTGAGCGTCAATTCCGTGAAGATGACCGGGCCGCCCGTGCCTTTCGGCGGCGTCAAACAGTCCGGCCTTGGCCGTGAAGGTGGCGCGACGGGGATCGATGAGTATCTGGAAACGAAGTACTACTGCCTGGGCGCGCTGGGATCGGTGTCGGGTAGCTAGGTTTGGGAGCCACAGCATCGCGCGCTGAAGCGCCCTCCCACAACCCCCGTTAGGCGCTTGAATTGGCCCTGTGGGAGGCCGGCTTTGCCGGGCGAAGGCACCGCGAGGTGCCCATCATTAAGTCAGTCACCAAAGATAAAATATCCTCCCCAACTGTGGGGAGGTTTATCGTACAGAGAGAGCATTATGAGCTTGCATCAGGATCTGATCGAACGCGACCGCAAAGTCACCTTCCACGCCTCTACGCACCTGCGTGATTTTGCCCATGGTGATTTGCCTGGCCGCGTGATTACCGGCGGTAAAGGCATCCACATCGTGGACAAGGATGGCCGCGAGTTCATCGATGGTTTTGCGGGCCTTTACTGCGTCAACATCGGCTATGGCCGCACCGAAGTGGCGGAAGCGATCTACAAGCAGGCGCTGGAACTCTCCTATTATCACACCTACGTGGGCCACTCCAACGAGCCGCAAATCGAGCTTTCCGAGCGCGTGCTGAAAATTGCAGGCCTCAACATGTCCAAGGTCTACTACGGCATGTCGGGTTCTGATGCCAACGAAACCCAGCTCAAGATCGTGCGTTACTACAACAACGTGCTGGGCCGCCCGCAGAAGAAAAAGGTCATCTCGCGCATGCGCGGTTACCACGGCTCAGGCATCGCGTCTGGCTCGCTGACTGGTCTGAAGGCGTTCCACGATCACTTCGACCTGCCCATCGATACCATTCGCCATACCGAAGCGCCGCACTACTACCTGCGTGCCGCCGAGCAGCATGGCATGACCGAGCTCGAATTTTCTGCCTACTGCGCGGACAAGTTGGAAGCCATGATTCTGGAGGAAGGGCCGGACACCGTGGCTGCCTTCATCGGCGAGCCGGTGCTCGGTACTGGCGGTATCGTGCCGCCGCCGGAGGGCTATTGGGAAGCGATTCAGCCGATCCTGGACAAGTACGACGTGCTGCTGATTGCCGACGAAGTGGTGTGTGGATTTGGCCGTACCGGCTCCGACTTCGGTAGCCACCACTACAATATGAAGCCTGACCTGATCACTATCGCCAAAGGCCTGACCAGTGCCTACCAGCCGCTGTCCGGCGTCATCGTCGGCGACAAGGTATGGAAAGTGCTGGAGCAGGGCACCGGCGAATTCGGCCCCATCGGCCACGGCTGGACCTACTCCGGCCACGCTCTGGGCTGTGCTGCTGGCCTTGCCAATCTGGATATCATCGAGCGCGAGAATCTGGTGGGCAACGCGGCAGAAACCGGCGCTTACTTCCAGCAGCAGCTGAAAGCCACCTTCGAAGGTCACCCGCTGCTGGGCGACGTGCGCGGCGTTGGCCTGATGGCGGCGCTGGAGTTCTCACCGGATGCCAAGCAGCGCCTGCACTTCGACCCCGTGCTGAAAGTTGGCCCGCGCGTCGCGGCTGCGGCCATGGAAGAGAACCTGATTGCCCGCGCCATGCCCCAGGGCGACATCCTCGGCTTTGCGCCGCCGCTGATCATCAACCGTGGAGAAGTAGACGAGATGATTGGCCGTGCCAAGCGTGCCATCGACCGCGTGACCGATGAGCTGGTGCGCTCGGGTGATCTGAAAACGGGTCAGCAAGAAGCTGCCTTTACCGTTTAATCGCCTGCTTTATCCGTTTAAGCGCCGCTGCCGATGCAGCGGCGTTTTTGTTTTTGATCGTGGCGTCTATGCTGAACAGTGTGAATAGCTGGACAGTGTAAATAGACAATAGAACGTTGATCGTTGAGGAGACGCTCACCATGCAACCGGTACTCGCCTTTGATGTATACGGCACGTTGATTGACACTCAGGGCGTCACCGTTGAGCTGGAACGACGCTTGAAAGATACCTCACAAGCGCTTGAGTTCGCCAAGCGTTGGCGCGAAAAACAGCTGGAATACAGCTTTCGCCGCGGGTTAATGGGGGCCTACGTGCCGTTTTCTGACTGTACTCGCGAAGCGCTGGTATTTACGAACCGTGCGCTGCAAGCCGGGCTATCCGATAACGATCACGACCACTTGATGGCCGTGTATACAGAACTGCCCGCATTCCCCGATGTAGTGCCTGCGCTGGACCAGCTGCGCGATGCAGGGATTCGCTGCGTGGCGTTTTCTAACGGCACATCAGACGCAGTGAACCAGCTCTTGAGCCGTGCAGGCGTGCAGCGCCATATGGATGCGGTGGTGAGTGTGGACGATATCAAACGCTTCAAACCCGACCCCGCCGTGTACGCTTATTTACGCAGTCAGCTTGAAGCGCGCCCAGAAAATACCTGGTTGATTTCAAGCAACGCCTTTGACGTGATTGGTGCCACGCAAGCGGGCCTGCGCAGTGTTTGGGTGCGCCGCCAATCGGATGCGCCCTTCGACCCCTGGGGTGGCGAGCCGGATATGACGGTGTCTGATCTGGAAATGTTGGCTGATCGTATGGTGCCATAGGTTGGTATCTGCACATCCTGGTCGCATAATGAGTCGTGATTCCCCCTATCTGGAAGACAGCATGTCGAAAAAAATCTATTGCACTGCCAGCTTTAAACCCAAGCCAGGCAAAGAAGAAGCGGTCTTCAAGGCACTGCAAAGTCTTGAGCCCAACGCCCATCGTGAAGATGCTTGCCTGTTGTACACAGTGACTCGCCAGATCGATAACCCGTTTGCCCAAGGCACCAGCTACCCCATCGTGTTCCACGAGATTTGGGCCAGCCGTGAAGAGTTCGAAGCGCATTGCCAGCGTAAAGAGATCCAGGAATTCTTCGCCCAGCACGTCGAGTCGCCGGATGGTGACATCGAAGACGCCAACGTATGTGTCTACACCGATGAGCCGTGGAATTTCGACGCCCCCAAGGTGTCATGAGTGCACAACGTGTAGAATAGTCCCGCGAACGAGAGCGACTACGGAGTCAACATGACCGAAAAAAAGATGAACGTCGAAAGCTTTAACCTGGATCACACCAAGGTAAAGGCACCCTACGTGCGTCTGGCCGATATCAAGGAAGGCCAGCACGGCGACCGTATCCACAAATACGACCTGCGTATCTGCCAACCCAACAAGGAGCACATGGAGATGCCTGCGCTGCACTCCCTGGAGCACCTGATGGCGGAATTGTCGCGCAACCATACCGATAAAGTCGTCGATATCAGCCCGATGGGCTGCCAGACCGGCTTCTACATCGCGTTGATCAACCACGACGATTACGACGACGTACTGTCGATCATTGAGCAGACGCTCAACGACGTCTTGACCGCTACCGAAGTGCCTGCCTGCAACGAAATGCAGTGCGGCTGGGCCGCCAGCCACAGCCTGGAAGGTGCCCAGGAACTGGCACGTAACCTGTTGGCCAAGCGCGGTGAGTGGACTGAGGTGTTTGCTTAATCGGTCGCTGTTTCGAACGCCCCATTGACGGGGCGTTCGGCAATATAGGTACACGTCCGTGTGCATGAAAACGTTCTGCTCAAATATGTGTGTCAGCGGCCAGTTGCTCGATGGAGTGGGCGACATGGCGGGCGTCTTGCAGAATCTTGTTCACGATGGCATCGATTTCGCTGACGCTGGATTGGCTGGCTTTGCCTTGTTGAATCACCTGTTGCATGGCTTGCGTCGTGCGCTCCACCAAATGGCTGTTCTCTTTCAAGACACGGGTGATCTGCTCGACGGCTTCTGAGGCTCCTTTGGCTAGCTGACGCACTTCATTGGCTACGACGGCAAACCCGCGACCTTGCTCCCCAGCTCTGGCGGCCTCTACGGCAGCGTTCAAAGAGAGCAGGTTGGTTTGGCTGGCAATACTGGCAATCGATTCCGTGATCTTGTTGATGCTCTGTGATTGTTTGTGCAGAGCATCGATCAACTCTTGTGCCTGTGCCAACGTCTGGGCTGCCTGCTCAGAGCCTTTGACCATCTCATCCAGGTGGTCCAGGCTGTCCTTCGCGGTGCGCTCTATTTGCGAAGTGCTGCTTTGAGCGGAACTGATGGTACCCGACGTGGCATTGACCTTCTCGACCAAGGGGGTGATGTCGCTGGCAAACTTGACGACTTCCACGACATTCCCATCGCTATCCCTGACGGGGTTGTACGTGGCTTCCAACCAAATGCTTTTGCCCTGCGCCGTTTTGCGCTCGAATCGGCCCTTGGTGAAATGACCTTGTGCCAAACGTGCCCAGAAGTCTGGATGCTCACGATAAAAGTTGTCGTGGCAAAACATGCGGTGGTGTTGCCCCACATATTGATTGGCACGGTAGCCAATAGCCGCTTCGAAGTTTTCATTGGCCTCCAGTATTTCTCCCTGAGGAGTAAACTCGATGACGGCCATCGAGGCATTCAATGCTTTCAATACGGCTTCCTGGCGCTGAGCCTTTTGATGTCTTGCGGTGACATCGTTGGCAATCTTGAGCACGCTCTTGACCGTGCCGCGATAGTTGGTGATCGGCACGTACATGGCTTCCAGCCACACTTCTTCACCGCTGTCTTTGAAACGCCGGAATCGCCCGGTGAAACTCTCCCCCGATGCCAGTGAACGCCAGAACTGCTGGTACGCTGGCTGTTGAGCGTCTGTAGGGTCACAAAAGATGCGATGGTGCTGCCCTTTGATCGCGCTCAACTGGCAATCCATGACCTTGAGAAACGCAGGGCTTGCATGTTTGATCATCCCCTCTGGCGTGAACAGAATGCAGGCGGTATGGCCGAGTAACGCATGATAGAGCGGTGCATTGAAAAAATGGGTATCCATATTTTCCTTCTCTATAGACTGTTAGCTTGCTTAAGAGAGGGCAAGGGGAGGCCCTAAGCTAACCATGGCACAGCAACTGCTTTTGAGCTAATTTATATTAGCCGCATGCTGTCCTGTCATTCACTCATTGGTATGAGGTTATGTTTGACAATATAGCAGGGCTTGTCTCATATTCGTTCAATTATAAATGTTAAAAAAAGTGAATTGTTTTTCTATAAGTTGCTGATAAATAAAGATGGTGACGCTTTGCTTGAGGTTTATTCAAAATCCGGTGGAAGACGCCAAGCCAAAGGGTCGCTAGTCTACGTTGGGAGCGGTAAGTGAAACGTATTGCGGGCCAGTGACACGAGGCGAGCATGCTAAATCAACGTTGGCAGCACATCAGTAAGTACAAGCTCACGCAGGAGAATGAGTCGGATGCTCTGGATCATCTGATTGCCTCCTTGGCAGACTTCTTCGAGTTCCCCGTTGCATTGATCTCGGTGCTTGGCCAGAAGCAGTGGTTTATCGCCAAAGCGGGGTTGGACGTGGATTTCACTTCCCTCGAGGATGCTTTCTGTCGCCACGTCGTTGAACTGCGCGCTCCGCTGGTCATCGAGGATGCCAGCCAACACCCGGATTTTTGCGATAACCCCCTCGTGCTCTCCAGCCCGTATATTCGCTTTTATGCAGGTGTGCCATTGGTGGCGGGCGGGCGGGAGGTCGGCGCCGTGTGCCTGATCGATGATCGGCCCAATACGCTGACCGCCAAAGACCTCAAGTTTTTAGAATCGCTCAGCTTTTTCATCAGTGATTACATCCGTCTCATCGACAAGCAGCGCGCCAAGGTCAGCAGCGCAGATTTTTCATTGATGATCGAGGCCGCTGATGTTGGCGTCTGGGATTGGGAAATTCCCAATGACCATAATGTCTTCAATCAACGTTGGTGCGAGTTGCTAGGGCTTGAGCGCGATGAGGTGGATAGCCGGTCGTCTTTCTGGAAAGGCTTGGTACATAGTGACGACTATGCGCGGCTCAACAATGCCATACGTACCCATCTGGCAGATGAAAGCGCCGTCTTGAATGTGGAGTATCGGCTGCGCCATGCGGAGGGTCATTGGCTATGGGTCAACACTTATGGACGTACCGTGGCCAACGACAGTGCAGGCCGTCCACTGCGCATGACCTGCGTGATTCGTGATATCAGCGAAAAGAAACGTATCGAGCTGCGCGAGTACAAGCAGGTTCAACTGCTGAATTTCATGAATCGTGCGCAGAGTGTCTTCCTCCAGGAAAAAAACATTCGTCACTCCTGCGAGCTGGTGTTCGATGAATTGCTTGCCTTGGCAGAGAGCCAGTTCGGCCTGATTGGCCAAGTCGTGGAACAGGAAGGTCATGGCAAGACTTTGTTCATTCATGCGCTGACGAACATTAGCTGGAGTGAAGAAACCAATGAACAGTACCGTGCTTATCAGCGCAGCGAGCTTTTTTTCAATAATCTCGATAACCTGTTTGGCCACGTGGTGACGTCGGGTAACGTGGTCATGGCCAACCAGCCCAGACGCCACCATGCGTCACGGGGAACGCCGGCTGGCCATCCTCCCCTCAAGCGCTTTCTGGGCCTTCCTATCAAGATCGGTGACGAGACCGTCGGCATGATTGGACTGGCCAACAAGGAAGAAGATTATTCCGAAGAGGACGCGCTTTTCTTGCAGCCGCTTCTGGATACGTTAGGGGCTCTGTTCTACGCCTTGGAGGTCGAGCAGTCGCGACTCGATGCCGAGCGTAAGTTGCGCTATCTGGCTGAAACGGACGTGTTGACCAAACTGCCTAATCGGCGTGCTTTTATCGAACGTATCCAAGGGTTCTATGCCCATGATGCCAGCGTGGCCAGAAGCTTCTGCATTGCCGTCATCGATATCGACTATTTCAAGACGATCAACGATCAATATGGGCACCAAGTGGGCGATGAGGTGCTTCAAGAAGTTGCTTTCCGCCTGAGCAGTAGTGTGCGCTCCGACGATCTGGTCGCACGCCTGGGAGGAGAGGAGTTTGGGGTGGGGATGTACGATACCAAAGAGGGCTGTTCGCTGGAGCATTTGCGCAAAGCGGTGGCCTTGACACCCATCGTGACCAGTGAAGGCCTGGTGAGCGTCACCGTCAGCATTGGAGCCTGTCAGGTGAATCCTGAAAGCGCCCCTGCACAGTGGGAAAGCGACCTGCGCAGCGCCGACCTTGCCCTGTATCGTGCAAAACGCGATGGCCGCAATCGAGTGAAGTGGCACATGCCCTCTTCGGTCATCAACCCTTGATGGGTCAGGCAGGGTCGATGGTCAGCAATAACCGTTTTTGACCCTCTTGGAGGGCGGGGCTTCGATGCACCAGGCCATGCTGTTCTGAACCTTCCCAGGCGCTGCCCTTGATCAAGGCAATATCGCCGGGTTCCAGCCGCTGTATGGCGTTCTCATCCAGCACGATCTCGGGGCGGTCGGGGTGCGGGGCGCCCAGTCCTTGTCGGTTGACCGCGTCATTGGGCAGCCACTCGCTGCCCGGTCCTGAGTAGGTGCACACCAGTCGTACCCCCAGGTTATCGCAGTGAAAGCGGGGGCACATGGCCGCCGTGAGCAGGCGCAGGCGAATACCGACGCTGTCGGTATCGAACAGGTAGGCAATGGCCTGGGCAATGGTCGCCACATCTTCCACCAGCGCATCGCCTGCCTCAGGGGAGGGCAGCTTGCGTTTTAGGTCGGCCATGAAGGCTTCTTCCGGCGCTCCCAGCCAGGCATAGTGCCAATCGCGGGTGGTCTGAGACTGTGCATTGGCGCTTACTGCCAGCTCGGCGGGTAGCTTGCGCTGAAAAATGGCAATATTGATAGGTGCTTCAAAAATCTGTGGCAGGACGCTGATGTCATGCCCTTGGGCGGCATGAGAGGGTAGAGGCTGGGTCGGCGTTGAGAGCAACGGCGTCATGATGGGCTCCTCGGTAAAATCTGTTTGTGCTCATGTTGATATGTTATAACATATTTCTAATGAGTGGCCACAGAGGGCAAGGGGCTTCCCTTCGGTGCCCGCCAAGACACGCAAGAGGTTGCCATGCATGATACGACGCTGATCCCCGTCAACGTCCTGACGGGCTTTTTGGGCAGTGGCAAGACCACGCTGCTCAATCGCTGGGTTCGTCAGGCCTCCATGCGCAATACGCTGGTGGTGATCAATGAGTTTGGAGAAATAGGGCTCGACCACCAGTTGCTGACCCATAGTGATGAGCAGGCGGTCGTCGAGATGAGCAGCGGCTGCCTGTGCTGTACGCTGCGGGGCGATTTGAGCCGAACCCTGCAACGGGCCCTCGATGCTCAGGCCGCAAAAGGCAAGCCTGCCCCTGAGCGTGTTGTGATCGAAACCACTGGCCTTGCGGATCCTGCCCCGTTATTGCAGTTCATGATGACGGACCATTGGCTGGCGCACCGCTTTCAGCTCGATAGCGTGATCTGCTGTATCGATGCCGCCAACGGTGATGCCACGCTGCGCACCCATCGCGAATCCCAGCGCCAAGTGGCCGTGGCTGATCGGCTCTTGATCACCAAAACCGATCTGGTCGATGAACATCATCTCTCGGCACTGGCCAATCAGCTGGCCACGCTAAATCCGGCGGCTGAGCAGTGGCAGGTGCTATCCGGCAACCTGAACCCTGAACTGCTGGTAGGCGCCGGGCTCTATCAGGCGGGTACAGGTCGATATAACGTGGAAAGCTGGCTCAAGTCGGCGAGCTATCACATCACCTTGCTGGCCAGTGGGCAGACTGAGGGCGATCACATTGCATACGGGGCTAGGCGCCAGTCCGAGACTCAAAAAACGCTAATCTATTGACAGCTTGCTCTTCGAGGGAATATAAGTTCTCTACCACTCACTGCCTCAGGCTGCCATGCTCCTCTTATTGATCACCGCCACCTTGGCGATTGCTGTCTCTTTTCTTTGTTCAATACTAGAGGCTGCGCTTTTATCCATCACACCAAGTTATATTGCCAAGCAAAAAGATCATAAACCACGTTTGCATGCAGCGCTGGTAAAGTTAAAAGGCAACATAGATCGCCCGCTTGCCGCTATTTTGACGCTCAATACCATAGCGCATACCGTTGGAGCCACTGCCGTAGGGGCTCAGGCAGCTACCGTGTTTGGTGAAGCATCCATCGCCGTCGTCTCGGCGGTCATGACGCTACTGATCCTGGTGCTTTCTGAAATCATCCCTAAAACAATAGGCGCTACTTATTGGCGCAATATCGCACCTTTATTGCCTCGTTTGTTAAATGTCATGATTGTTGGCTTGTTGCCTTTTATTTGGATGTCGGAGTTGATGACACGACGCTTGGGCAAGTCGGAACATGATGTCGATTTGCGCGACGAGATTAAAGTGTTGGCTAAAATAGGGCTGGAAGAAAAGGTACTGGATGCCGATGAGTCGCGTACAATTATCAACATGTTGAATTTGCATGATATTGCCGTGAGTCAAGCAATGACGCCTCGTACGGTCTGTGAAACCGTGCCGCCAAGTATGACCGTGCATGAATTCGACAAGAAATATGGAAAGTCTTCGTTTACTCGCTTTCCTGTCATGGATGGAGGTGAACTGGCGTTTGGCTATGTACATAAATCGGACATGTACCATGCTGATGATGCCAGCACGATGCGTGAACTCATGCGCCCCATTGGCAGCGTTGATGTCACCAGTAACGTGGAGCAGGTCTTTACCTCGATGCTCAAGGATCACCTCCACATGCGTGTGATTTACGATGAGCATGGCACGTTCGTGGGTCTTATCAATCAGCGCGAAAAACCGCTTACTTTTAGTGAGCGGATGGATAGCGCGGCATCCGCAGGATGCCCTTGCTGATGATTTGCACAGTGCTATACTACTCACGTCGACACGACCTACCGAGGGGCACTCGGAAAGTTACGTCTGTGGAGACGATGTGAGACCTGGGGGATATGAGTTGGTTCGCCACCGTAAAAATCCCCACTGTGGGACTTTTACGGCGATAACCAAGCCATTCCCTCGGGCAATCGTCTTGGAAGCAGAAACCAGGAAGGTAACAACCTGGGAATCCCCTTCCTTTCCGTCGCTAGACGGCAGCGCAAGCTGAGGGAGGGGAGGATGTCAATACATTAGAAGACATCATCGAGACTATCCTGGGTCAGGATATTGTGGATGAGACAGACAGCGTTACCAACCTTCGCCACTTCGCAAAGCAGCGTTGGATCAAAAGAGCTAAGTGAGCGCGGGCATTTGTGTGCTTCCATCATGAACGCCGTTTACCTGCTTAGCTCAAAAAGTTCTATAGTGAAGGGCGGTAAAGTCATATAAGGTATGAAAACCGGATACCCTTACTTGAGGAGCCACCATGTCACTACGTATCAATGCCGTTGTACCTGACTTCGAAGCGGAAACCAGCCAGGGGCCGATTCGCTTTCATGAATGGATAGGCGACAGCTGGGCGATTCTGTTTTCCCACCCCAAGGATTTCACTCCTGTCTGCACCACCGAATTTGGCGCGGTGGCTACCCTGAGCGCTGAATGGGAAAAGCGTGGCACCAAGGTGATCGGGGTGTCCGTGGACGGTGTCGAGGATCACAAGCGCTGGGCGGGCGATATCGAGACCGTCAGCGGCAGTGCCGTGAGCTTCCCTATCATCGCCGATGAAGGGCTCAAGGTCTCCAAGCTGTTCGACATGCTGCCGGAAGACGCCTACTTGCCCGATGGCCGCACGCCTGCCGATAGCGCGACGGTGCGCTCGGTTTTCATCATTGGCCCGGACAAGCAGCTGAAGCTCTCGATGACCTACCCGATGACCGTCGGACGCAATTTTGCCGAGATCCTGCGCGCGCTGGATGCTCTGCAAACCACCGCCAAGCACGGCGTGGCCACGCCTGCGGATTGGAGTGTAGGGCAGGATGTCATCATTCCTCCCAGCGTTTCCAATGAAGATGCTCAGCAGAAATTTGGTGAATTCGACGCGGTACTGCCGTACCTGCGTAAAACCAAACTGCGCTAAACCGTAGCACGCCCCGCCAGCCTGAGCTGGCGGGGTAGCTCAGCTCGCTTCGAGCGCGAGTCGCTCGATCGAGTGAGATACGCTTAGCGCTCCCTGCAATATCTCGTTAACGATCGCCTCGATCTCCTTCACGCTGTTCTGGCTATTCTGGCCCTGTTCCACCACCTGCTGCATATTTTATTGACGTCCTCCCCGCCCTAAAGGACGGGGATTCCAACTTCTTGAGGGCAACGTCCTGCCCCGAGGCTGAGGATATTCCGGGCCGCATTCACGTCCCGGTCGT